>NZ_BRXR01000001.1:1600000-1900000 GCF_026012015.1 Clostridium omnivorum
GTTTTATATAATACCATAATAATTTAGGCATACTAGATTAAAATAGTCAGTATACCTAAATTATTATGATGATAATCAAAATACCTACAATTATCTTCAATTTTCGCATATTGATACACTAGGATAAGTATATAATCTACTTCATTAATACTTCCCTTAACCTCTTACCAATGCTATTATAATATTTTCATTTTTTATCATTTGTGCCATAATAAACTTATTAAATATTTGGAGATGGTTTTATGAGTAATGAAATAGAAAAGCTAATTCAGATTTTAAAAACAAGTAGCAATATTGTTTTTTTCGGTGGCGCTGGTGTTAGTACTGAATCTAAAATTCCAGACTTCAGAAGTTCAACTGGGCTATTTAATGAAAAACTTAATGTTACATTTACTCCTGAACAACTAGTATCACATTCATTTTATATTAGATACCCTGAAGAGTTTTACAAGTTTTACAAAGCTAAACTTATATATCCAGAAGCTAGACCTAACGCTGGTCATTTAGCTTTAGCTAAACTTGAAGAAATGAGAAAATTAAAGGCTATAGTAACACAAAATATAGATGGTCTTCACCAAGCTGCAGGTTCTAAAAATGTTTTTGAACTTCATGGATCTGTTCACAGAAATTATTGTGTAAAATGTCATGAATTTTATGATGCTAAATATATTTTAGAATCAGAAGGAGTTCCTACTTGTAGAAAATGTGGTGGAACTGTTAAGCCTGATGTAGTACTTTATGAGGAAAGCTTAGATGATACTGTAATTACGGGAGCTGTAGCTGCAATTTCTAAAGCTGATACTCTTATTATTGGAGGAACTTCACTTGTAGTTTACCCAGCTGCAGGTCTTATAAATTATTTTACAGGTAAAAATCTTGTACTTATAAATAAGAGCTCTACTTCTGCCGATGCCAAAGCTGATTTAGTTATTAATGATTCTATTGGAAAAGTTCTAAGTGATGCTGTAAATGCACTTTAAAGGTAAAGCAAAAACCTACATTAGTCAATATATCTATATATTACCAAAGCCATTACTTATATATCTGTTATAAACTAAAAAAATGCTGATAGGATGTTAGACGTACACTAACAACTATCAGCATTTTCAATAATTATGACTACTTGCTATGCCCTGGATGAATCCCTAGTCCTTCCCCCTTAGTTAATACCTTTTACTACCTCTACTCCATTTATTATCATGCTGTACAAAGCCATTATATCCATGAGGTCTGCATAATGAGTTTCCAAATCATATGTATCCACAGCATTTAGCGGAACTATAACTCTTGATTTTCTATTATTTAAATTAAAATACGCCTTTAAGCTTTTTGAAAATTGTTCTATACATATATCTGTACAGTCTCCAACTACTATAAAATTTGTCACTTCCTCATTCTGCCTTATCCATTTCTGAAATGCATTTTCCAAGAAGCCGTTTGTTGAGTTTTTAGGAATTAGCAAATAATCATTAGCTTCTTTCAATTCCGCTACTAATTCACTTTCTGAGGTACCGGTTATGCAGTGGCTTGGGTATGCCTCAAACTCAATAGAGTCATCTGTATGATTATCTGCAAATGCAATCTTTGTAATTCCACTTTTATCACATAACTTTGAGAGCCTTAGAATTTCTGGAATAAGAGCCTCTACTCTTTCACTCTTCAAAACACCTTCTCTTGCAAATCCATTAATCATATCAACAATAATAAAAACTGTATTTTCCCCATGAAAATCTTCTAGATTTATTGCAGGTAATTTATCTATTGTATCCATAATATCATTTAAAATATCTTTGCTTTTTTCTAAGAATTCTTGTGGATTTTTAATTATAGCCATATTGTGTTCTCTCCTTTTTCTTATTTTATCCTTAATAAAATTATATCTCATTATTTAACTTATTTATTCCTTTTATTCATTGCAGCTATCTTTATTTATTAACTCATTGCCAAGCATAAAAGCCCTATAAGCATATCCTAACAAATAGCTTACAGGGCATATTTTATACAAGAGATGCAGCAAGCTCTCCCAGAGTATTTATAAAGTTGAAATCTTCAAATTTAAATTCTTTAGCATTTGTAGATACAGTTAGATATAGTACCCCTTTTACCTGACCGGAGTTTATTAGGGGAACCGCCACAATAGACTGCCAATCTGGCATGCCAGTAATAATATCAAAATTGGCACTTTCATCCCAATCTGTCATATATACTCCTTGTTTCTTTTCAATAACGCTCTTTAATATTTCCGCGTTATAGCTCTTTCCACTAATCCATTCCTCTTCATAATTTTTTCTAGTGTACTTTTTTTGTAAATTATCATCCTTTAAAAGAAATAGCATACCGTACTGGGCTTCAGTAATTTCTATGGTTCTACCTAAAAAATTATATATCTTTTCTTCTGTACTTATATCCTTCTCTATAAGCTCTATTATTTCTACCATAGCAAGAACATTTCTTAAATCCTGAACTGTATTTCCAGAAACTATTCCAGCTAGCTTATTAGTAACCTTTGTTTTATTGGAGAATTCTTTACTCCATACTTGACACCTATTTCTACCTAGCTCCTTACTTACATATAAAGCTTGGTCTGCCTTTTCTATTAATTCTTGCTTCCACTGTGCATGAATTGGATAGGAAGCAATACCCATACTAATTGTTACTGGAGTACTCTCTCCTAATATTTTTGCTGCTTCAACTTGAACCCTAATTCTTTCAGCTGCCTCAAGTGCTTCTTTTGAGTCAGTGTCAGGAAGCACAACAATAAACTCTTCGCCTCCATACCTGCAGCATACATCTTCTTTTCTTATATTATTTTTTATAATTTCACAGGTTTCCTTAAGTACCTTATCACCGGTCTGATGTCCATATCTATCATTAACCTGCTTGAAGTGATCCAAATCTAGCATTATTACTGAAAACATGCCATTTGTCTCTTCTGCTAAATCAATCTGATAACTTAAAAGCTCCTCCATGTACTTTCTTGTATATGAACCTGTTAACTTGTCTATAGAAGAACTTCTCTGAAGCTGATACTTTTCAATAATGCAGCCTACAAGCTTAGCTACTTCTATACACCTTTCAAGCCCCTCTTTATTAAAATTATTTAATATTCTATCTGACTCAAGATATATATATCCCTTTATCTGTTCTCGTAAATGGCTAACTTTAAACTTACTTTCCTTTTCTTGTGTTCTTCCAATGTCCATCTCATTCATCAATATAGGCACACAAATTATAGCTTTTACACTTTGTGACACCATATTGGATTCAGGTATTACTTTAAACGGTGTCCTATCATTTATTAAAACTGGTTCCTTTAGTGCTCGTACATTTTCAAAAACGTATTTATTTAATACTATATTGTTATCACCATCACTTGAAGCTACAACTTGAAGCTTTCCTTCTAAGTTATCAATTAATATCACGCTTCTTGTAGCTAAAGTTGCAGATGCCAGGTACTCTGATACAAGATTAAGATTTTTAAGTGAATCTGAATTAAGGTTTTTTATTACATCCTTTATATCCTTAAGCTTCTTTGAAATGCTTGTTGAATAAATTTTTCTTGCTGATTTTATAAAAAACTTATTAGTAAGAATATCTTTAAAATCTTCGTAATCAAATAAACTATTTAATTGTTTTAAGCTTTCTACCTTATTAAAAGCAGCCCTTATTTCGTGTACATTGTTGTAATTATTATACTCCTTCATTCCCATAAGTTTAATAAATGGACTCAATAATCCTCTATTATTGATAAAATTAAGTTTAAACTCATTAGGTATTTGCACAGCCAAGTTTTTTATAACTTCACAAGCCTCAAAATAATAATTTACAGCGTAAAAGTAATTCTTCTTTAAGAAATAAAAATCTCCTATAGCTTCATAAATTTTATACTGAAGATTCTTTTCACCAATTTTTTTTGCCATTTCTAAAGCTTCATTAAATAAATTTAACTTGCGCTTTCCTGAATCGAATATGCCCTTTAAATATATTTTCTTAGCTTGAATAATCTCGGGTACATTATTGCATCTCAAAGCCTGAGCATCGTTAAAAATAGCCTCAGCTTTATCTATGATTTTTTTATTAGACAATACTATAGCCATATCATATAATGCATTTAGTTTGACCCTTGAATCCTTATAATTAGGCAATATATTTTTAATTTCTTTTATATAGGTTTCTATATTTTCTTTATTAGTCTCAAATAATAGCATTTGCTGGTTCCACATTAAAAGCAAATCCCATTTTGGTAAATATGCTTCATCATAATTAAGCTCCAAAAACTTATTAACAAATTCATTGCCTTTTTCATATTCACCAAATTGAAAGAACATCTCTGCGGCAGTTCCATAATAACTATTTATATCTGAGCCATGGTCAGGATATAGCTCAAGTTCCATTTCGGCATTTAAATGATTGCTATATGCATCATCAAATTTGTATAATCTTAAATCTACCCCAACTAAGTTGCAGTAGCAGGTAAAAATAGAACTCTCAAATTCAATATCCTTTGCCTTCTTCAAAGCATCATTGAAGTATTCAAAAGCTAGATCATACTTCCACTCATAAATGTAGGAACAGCCAAGGTTAAATAATGCAAAAATCTCATTGTTTATTATTTGATTCCTCTCACTTAAATCCTTCATTTTTAAAAGATAACTAATGCACTTTTCATTATCCTGATAATAGTCACCATAAATTACGGCTATATTGTTTAGACACATCACAGTGCCTCTAATATAGTTATCCACCTCAAAACACTTTATACCTTCATTGTAGCATTGAAGTGACATTTCTGATTTTGAAGTATTCATGTAAGTATTTCCAAGACAATTATAAAAAAGTCCCTTCAATCTGTTAAAATTATTACCACATAAAGTAATACACTTTTTACAAATTTCCTCTGCTTTTTCATAATCAAGCCTTACAACACACATGTTAGCTTCTAGCCTTTTACTTTCTAAATACCCCTCTAAATAATAAGCTTCAGCACCATGCCTGCTTAGTATTTTTTCAACTCTCTTCACATATCTTTCCGTGTTTTTTAATTCATTTTTTACATAATAAGCCCCTGCTATCTTATTCAAACAATCTATTTCAAGCTTGTAATTAGACGTCTTAGCAGCAAGCTTTTCGGCTTTATCATAGTATTTTATAGCAACAGCTATACTTCCTTCACTTTCATAAAGCTCTCCAGTTCTAATTAATAGCTTTATAGTTCTTTCATCCATGCATTCTTCATCCATCATGGACAAAGCCTTTTCTAAATTTTTAATAGCTTCTCTTCGATTCTTAAAGGCCTCCATTTTATCGGCATTTTCAAGACAATATCTTATTACCTTTTCTTTTTCTCCAGCTTCTTCTAAGTGAAAAATTAGTTCTTCTCTATATTCCCTTCCTTCTTCACATTGCCTTTCAAGTATTTCAGCTGCTTCTTTATGCTTTAACCTTTCATAGTTTTCTTCTAGTCCGTCTCTTATAATATTTTTCAGTACTCTATTACAAAAATCAAAAACAAAACCTCTATCTTCAATTTTTTTGCATAGAATCCCCTTGTTTTCCAAACCCTTGGTAAGCTCTTCAACAACTTTTAGATCTTCTCCTAAAAGCTCTACAATATTTTCTAAAAACAAGCCTAAATTAAAAATACTTAGCACTCGTAATATTTCATAGCTTTGCTCATCAATTCCCTTTATTTGATTCATAACAGCTTGCTGCATATTTACTGGAAGTGGTATTCCCTCGAAACTCTTATAATAATCATCATAATTCCACTTTCCTGTTTTTTTATCTACATATATTACTTTTTGTGATACGAAATTCTTTATTGTTTCTTCGATAAATAGAGGATTTCCATAGGTTTTAGAGTATACTCTTGATGTAAAATTCATAGGCTTTTTATCCATACACAGTATATCCCTTATTAAAGCTGCTGATTCTTCTACACTAAACCCATGTATGGGCATATCAAGAGAATAATTTCTTCCACTAAGTTTTGAGAGCAATTGGAAAAAGCTCTTATTGTTTTCTGTTTCTCCATCACAATAGGATACTATAAAAATTATATTCTTGTTTCTTAAAAATAAATGTTCTATTACATTAATTGCAAAATCGTTTGATAAGTGCAGATTATCAATAATGAAAATCGCTGGTCTATTTTCAAGAAAGTCCGTAATAAGGCCTATTACACTATTCAAAAGTCTATTTCTTTCCTTTTGTCCGCTTAAAGGCTCCACAGGTACTATCTTTTTCAGCTCACCTATTTCAGGTATTATTTTCATAATATCAGCTTGATATCTCTCTAAAATCTCCTCATCACACTCAGAAATAATCTTCCTAAGAATATCCTGGTAAGCCTTCTCTACATTATTAGCACCGCTATTTAAAGAGAAACTAGAATACACCCTAATATTTCTAAGGTACATTATTCTTTCTGCTTCTTTCAAAAGCTTTGTTTTTCCTACTCCATATTCTCCGTGAACAAAAATAATCTTTTTATCAGATTGATTTTTCAGCATGGTATTATATATATTAACTATAGTATTAATTTCATAATCTCTTCCAATTAGTTTTGTATTTATATTTATTCTTTCTCGTTCTTCTTGTTTATGCGCAATAAAATTTGTATCAAACTTCCTGTTTATATCTTCTACAATCTCAGCTATATTGTTATACCTATTCTCAACATTTATTTCAATCATCTTTTCTACAATCTCAATAAACTTGTCCACAAATTCAAAATAACTTCTATTTACCTTAAATTTTTTATTTGCTGAAATTTTTATTCCTCTAACTTTTTCATATAGATCAGTTGAACTTTTATCTTCTTTTCCTAGTAAGGTAATAAACAATACTCCTAAAGAATAAATATCTGATGCTGCTGATGCTGCTTGTCCCGCCATAACCTCAGGTGATTTATACAAAAGCATGTCACTTTTAGATGTCCAGTAGTCGTATTTTTTATAATCAACTGTAACCAAATCTTTAAGCATGATTCTGAATCCATCAGCGCTATCAACCAAATAAGCATTATCTAGGTTTAATTCTCCATACACCATTCCTCTAAGGTGCAGATAATTAATAGTCTGCAGCAAATCTACAAAAAGATTTAACAAAGCTTTCTCATCTACACTTCTCAAAGCTTCAATTAAATTATACTCACTTTTTATATTATCGCTGGTAAAATAATATTGGATGGTGTCCAGCTTTTTGTTGTCCATTAACTTTACTAATCCGAAGTCATATACTTTAGCAATACCACAAGTATCAATATTGGCAAGTTTAACAAACTCCCTAGAATAATACTTCAACAAGCTTTCTGGGAAATACTCGGAGCTAAGCATATTCAATTCTATTGTTCTATGATTATTTAACATATCAACTGCTAAGTATGTTGATACTAGTTTATGCTGTTTAATATGTTTAACAATTCTATATC
This sequence comes from Clostridium omnivorum, assembly GCF_026012015.1. NCBI lineage: Bacteria > Bacillati > Bacillota > Clostridia > Eubacteriales > Clostridiaceae > Clostridium > Clostridium omnivorum. The sequence goes on from NZ_BRXR01000001.1 coordinate 1,607,433, forward strand.
TACCATTTATTAACTCCATATTGCTGAACCTCCCAAAGAAGAATATACATCTATAGTATACCACTTGAAATATTTAATATAAATATTATATCTAAATATTTTCAATTTTGAATTTTGCAAATCCATAACCACCAATTTATTTGATATTTTCTATAATATCAAATATTTATCACACCCCCTTTAGAGGTTAATATACTAATTAGTATGAAAAATAAATATAAGGTGAAGTCTATGAATTCTGTAACAATGGAAAACAACTATAGAGATTTAGTAATAGGAACAGACACCAAAATACCTCTATCTAACGGTAAGCTTGTACCAGTTGTAAATTTTGACAATGCCGCCACTACTCCACCATTTAAATCGGTGATGGAGGAGTTAAATAGCTTTGCTCCTTGGTATTCTTCAATTCATAGAGGAAAAGGACTAAAATCTCAAATTTCCTCTGAATTTTATGATAACGCAAGAAAAATTATAATGAGCTTTGTTGGAGCAAACCTGGAAAGTGATACTGCTATCTTTGTAAAAAATACTACTGAAGCCATAAACAAATTATCATTTAGACTGTGTACTAATAATAAAAGATGCGTTATACTCTCCACAAACATGGAGCACCATTCTAATGATCTCCCTTGGAGGGATAAATACAGAGTGGATTACATTGCAACAAATGCTTCAGGAAAGCTGTCTCTTTCTGATTTAGAGAATAAATTAAAAAAGTATGACGGATTTGTAAAACTGGTAACTGTATCTGGTGCATCAAATGTAACTGGATATATAAATCCTATTTATAAGGTTGCAGAGCTTGCACATAAATACAATGCAAAAATACTTGTTGATGGAGCTCAGCTAGTCCCCCATGTACCAGTTAACATGAATCCTGAAAACTATAGCCACCACATTGACTATTTAGCCTTTTCCGCACATAAGATGTATGCACCATTTGGTATAGGAGTTTTAATCGGTCCAAAAGAAACTTTTAAAAGCGGTCCTCCAGATTATTCAGGTGGAGGTACAGTGCAAATAGTAACTCATCAATTTGTTAGCTGGAATGACCCTCCAGATAAAGAAGAGGCAGGTTCTCCTAATTTAATGGGGGTAGTAGCTTTAGCTGCTTCAATTGCTACACTAACCAATGTTGGTATGGGTAAAATAGATAAATACGAAAAACAACTAACCAGATACACATTGAACAGACTAAGAGACATTGACGGAGTAGAGATCTATGGAGATAGCATTGATTGCAGCGAGAAGGTTGGAATAATTCCCTTTAATATAGACGGCTTTCATCATAATACAATAGCTGAAATATTGTCCTATGAAGCAGCTATTGCCGTAAGAACAGGCTGCTTTTGTGCTCAACCTTATGTCCAAAATCTACTAAATATCTCTGAAGAAGCAATGAAAAGCTATATTGCAAATCCAAAGTCTCCAAGACCTGGAATGGTAAGAGTGAGCTTTGGCTTATACAACACTCTTCAAGAAATAGATATCCTGCTCCATATGCTAAAAAAAATTACTTGTAATAAAAACTATTATTTATCCAAATATAATAATCCTTAAAAGTCTTCTTTTTAGAAGGCTTTTTTATTTAAATAACTTATTTATGAATAAAAAATGGTAATAAGCTTAAAATAAATTTGTTATTTGAGAGCAATAATAAATACAAATATTGATATACTTGCTTACCTTAGAAGTACAAGGAGGGTAAATTGTGGATAAAAAGATGAACCTACTGGTATTCAGCGGAGACTATGATAAGGCTTTAGCTGCATTAATACTGGCTAACTCTGCAAGGGAAATGGATATTGAAGTATCTATGTTTTTTGCCTTTTGGGGGCTCCTATTAGTAAGAGATCCTGAAAAGTCTATTTTGGATGACAAAAGTTTATATGAAAAGCTCTTTGGAATGATGACCCCTAAGGGTCCCGAAGAATTACCTCTATCAAATATGAATATGAGTGGTATGGGGAAGGCTATGCTTAAAGCAATGATGAAAGATGATGAAACCCCTAGCTTAACCCGTTTTTTACAAGGCGCTAGGAAAAAAGGTGTCAATTTTTACGGTTGTAAGCTTTCAGTAGAAGTTATGGGCTTTAAAGAAGAAGAATTAATTCCAGAACTCCAAATAATTGATGCTAAAGAATATTTGAAAGATGCTATTAGTTCAGACATGCAATTATTTATTTAAAAGGCAGGTTGATTAATTATGAAGGCACTATGCTTTGAGGGAATTAGAAACGTACAAGTTAAAACTGTAAAAGATCCTACCATAGAGAAAAATGACGATATAGTTGTTAGGGTTACTTCAACTGCCATTTGCGGCTCGGATCTCCACCTGATTCACGGCCTTGTACCTAATATGCCTAAAGGCTTTATACTAGGTCATGAAACTATGGGGATTGTGGAGGAGGCAGGAAGTGAAGTTCACAAGGTTAAAAAGGGCGATAGAGTTATAGTTCCCTTTCCTGTTTCTTGTGGGCATTGTTGGTACTGCGAGCATGACTTATGGTCTCAATGTGACAATTCAAACCCCCATGGAGAAGTCGGTGCAATTTTGGGCTACAGCAACACTTATGGAGGTTACGACGGTGGTCAGGCTCAATATATCAGAGTTCCATATGCAAATGTTGGTCCTACAAAAGTACCTGAAGAGCTTACAGATGAGCAAGTATTATTCTTAACCGATATTCTACCCACCTCTTATTGGGGTGTAGATATTGGGGGTGTAAAACCAGGGGATACAGTGGTTATCCTAGGCTGCGGACCTGTTGGACTTTTAGCCATTAAATGGGCCATTTTCAGAGGAGCAAAGAGAGTAATAGCTGTAGACTGCGTAGATTATAGATTAAATCATGCACAAAAATATAATGGTGTTGAGATTATTAATTTTGAAAAGCATGACAACACAGGAGAATACATAAAAGAAATAACAAGCGGCGGAGCAGACGTAGTAGTTGACTGTGTTGGTATGGACGGAAAGATGTCCGGCATAGAAAAAGTTGAAACAGTACTTAAACTTCAGGGCGGATCCAAGTCTGCTATTGAAATAGCATCACAGGCTGTTAGAAAAGGTGGAACAGTAGTATTAGTAGGTGTTTATGGTTCAAAATATAACCTATTCCCACTAGGAGACTTCTTTTCTAGAAATATAACCTTAAAGATGGGTCAATGCCCGGCACATGCCTATGTAGAACCAATACTGGATCTTATAAAAACAGGCAAATTTGATGCACGGGATATAATAACCCACGTGCTTCCATTAGATCAAGGAGAACATGCTTATAAAATTTTTGATGGAAAGCAGGACAATTGTATTAAAGTTGTTTTAAAGCCTTAACTAACACTATAATTCTAAAGTACATGAAAACACCCTTCTGCTAGCAAAGCTATAAGAAGGGTGCTTGTTTCTTCACATTTTATTCCTCTACTGGCTCAAATTGATCCTTACCTACTCCACAAAGCGGACATACCCAATCTTCAGGAACGTTTTCCCAAACTGTTCCTGGTTGTACCCCGTTATCTGGATCTCCTTCTTTTGGATCGTAAATATACCCGCAAACTAAACATACATACTTTTGCATATTCATTTCCTCCTTTCACTGATTGCACTGAGTATACTAAGCTTACTGATACTCATCAGAAGTTTACTCGCAAAAGTCATAAAAAGACTTTTATTTTCTTTATCTACTTTCTCTAACATATCATTCCCAATAATACGTCCAATTTATTCTACAGTAACCACTCTTCATATGTATTCATACATTATATTGAATATGAATTTTGAAAAATAAGAACATGGAGGAATCAATATGTGCGGTATAGCAGGATGGATAAACTTCGAACAAAATATTTCTTACCAAAGAAAAGTTATTTTAGATATGACAAACACACTAAAAAAGAGAGGACCAGATGATGAGGGCTTTTACTATTCAACCAATGCTCTTCTGGGCCACAGAAGACTTATAGTAGTTGACCCTAAAGGCGGTGCACAGCCAATGATTAAGATAGTAGGTTCTAAAAAGTACGTTATTGTTTATAATGGCGAACTTTATAATACTGAAGAATTAAGAAAATGCCTTTTATCAGAAGGTTTCATATTTGACGCCTACTCAGATACTGAAGTACTTCTTACCTCCTACATTTACTGGGGAATAGACTGTCTAAAGCATATCAATGGAATATATGCCTTTGCAATTTGGGATGAGGCTAAAAATAGAGTTTTTATGGCTAGAGATCCTCTTGGAGTAAAGCCTCTATTTTATACAATAAAAAATAATTCTCTTATATTTGGATCTGAGATTAAGACACTACTTGCTCATCCTTATGTTACTCCTGTAATTAATCGTGAGGGCCTAACAGAGTTGTTTTCCTTAGGACCTGCTACTGCTTTAGGCAGCGGTGTTCTTCAGGATATATCAGAAGTACCTCCAGCATACTATCTTCTCTACGACAAAGCTGGTATAAAATTAAAGGAATACTGGCGCCCTAGTGCAAAGCCACATGATGAGGACATAGATACTACAGCTGAACATGTTAGAGAATTATTAACTGACTCTATTAAAAGGCAATTAACTGCAGATGTTCCAGTATGTACTTTCCTTTCTGGCGGATTAGATTCTAGTATCATATCTGCTGTGGCAGCTGAGGAATTTAGGAAGCAGGGAAAATTGCTTCATACCTACTCTATAGACTACGAAGATAATGATTTATATTTTAAGGCTAATGAATTTGAGCCAAACTCTGATAAAATTTACGCTTTAAAAGTTCATAAATATATAGGCAGCATACATCACAATATTATTAACAGTAGTACTGATTTAGCTGATGCCTTAGCCAACTCAGTAAAAGCTAGGGATTTACCAGGAATGGCAGATATAGATTCTTCACTCTATCTCTTTTGCAAAGAAATCAGAAAGTCCAATACAGTAGGAATTTCTGGTGAATGTGCTGATGAAATATTTGGTGGTTATCCATGGTTTAGAAGAGAAGAAGACATTAATTCAGATACTTTCCCATGGTCCAAGTCTATAGGTACAAGAAAGCAATTATTATCTGCTGATTTAAAATCTCTTGACCTTGAAGAATATACTAGAGAACAATATCGTAAAACTATAGCAGAAGTACCTCATCTTACCGGAGAATCTGATATAGATTACAGAATGAGAGAGATTTTCTATCTTAATATTAAATGGTTTATGGTGAATCTTCTTAATAGAAAAGATAGAATGAGTATGTCAAACAGCCTGGAAGTTAGAGTTCCATTTGCAGATTACAGGCTAGTTGAATATGCCTTCAACATTCCTTCACAGATTAAATTCTGCGGTGATAGAGAAAAGGGTATATTAAGAAAAGCGCTGGAAGGAATGCTTCCTGAAGATATCATTTATAGAAAAAAGAGCCCTTATCCAAAAACTCACAACCCACAGTATACTATGCTAGTTCAAAAGTGGCTAGGTAGCATACTAAAGGATAAAAACTCACCAATTCTTCAACTTATAGATCAAAACGCAGTAACTGAATTAGTTGAGACTGGCGGCAGCTCCTTTAAAGCACCTTGGTTTGGACAACTAATGAGAGGTCCTCAGCTCATAGCTTATCTTATTCAACTTAATGTTTGGCTTGAGGAATATAAAGTAAGCATAAAAATATAAAAATAAGGTGGCAGAGAACTACTCTCTCTGCCACCTTTAAAATACTTATTTAATTATGAAACTAATAATTTTGTTTATATTTTCCTCGCTAAAACAATCTATTATTAAATCTGCCATGCTTAAATCTTGTATACCAGAATTTTCATTCTTAAACCCAACACATTTCATTCCACCAGCTTTTGCTGCAATTACTCCATTTGCTGAATCTTCTACTACTATACACTTTGAAGGGTCTATACCAAATTGCTTAGACGACTTTAAGAATATATCTGGATTTGGCTTACCATGAGCAACTTCATCTCCACTTACAATAAAATCAAAGTACTTTATTAATCCTAGCTTTGACAATATAAGTTCTATGGTTCTTCTTGGCGATGAAGAACCCATACATACCTTTACCCTTAAAGTCTTTAAACTCTTTAATAATAATTCTATCCCATCAATAGCTTGCAGGCTCTCGATAGTTTTTAAATGCTGAAATTTTTCTTCTTTTCCTCTAAACATAAGTTCTTCTAGGGACAGGTCGGTATTACATTTATTCTTTACAGTTGTCCATTTTTTATTAGAAGCAATTCCAACAAAAGAATGCTGTTCTTCTGGGGTAATTACTGCTCCTAAGGATTTAAATATTTTTCTATCAATATCCATGTATATAGGTTCAGTGTCAATAATAACTCCGTCCATATCAAATATAACTATCTTATCCATGCTACACTCCTATTTAATGATTTTGCATATTTATACTTGTACCCTCTATATTTAATTTTATCATGTGGATTATACACTAACAAGCATGGAACTCAATAATGTAAAGCTTCATAGAAAATGTATAAAAACTTAGGAATACTTTATAATATTTATGTAATGAAATACTTTATAGAATTTATAATTTAAGTGGTACTTCTCCTATTACTATCTTAACTTATTACTATAAATAGATTAATATATTAATAGGAAAATGGTTTATATATAGATTTTAAGGCGGTGTTACTGTAATGCTTAGTTTCGTAGTAGCTATTTCAGAAAATAATGTTATTGGCAAAAACGGCAGTCTTCCTTGGAGGCTTCCTGAGGACTTGAAATTCTTTAAGGATATAACTTCTACCTCTTCAAAAACTATGATTATGGGCCGTAAAACCTTTGAATCTCTTCCAAAGGTGCTGCCAGGCAGGAAACATATAATTCTTACTAGAAATAAGAACTTTAAAATTAATGATGAGCAAGTTAGTGTAATATATGATATTAAAGATCTACAACCTTATATCGAGGCCCCAGAAGAGTACTTTGTAATAGGCGGAGCTGAAATTTTCAAGCAATTACTCCCCTATGCTGATAGAATTTATCTTACAAGAATTCATGAAAACTTTCATGGAGACACCTTTTTTCCTGAATTTGATGAAAATCAATGGAAAACCAATATTCTTCGTAAAGGTACTGTGGATGAAGAAAATACATATGCTCACACTTATTTAATATTAGATAGAAAAAATGAGGCTTAGAGCCTCATTTTTTTATACCCTTGGAACGTTAATTCCATAAAAAATCTCTGTCATTTCTCTATCAAGCTTTTCTATAATGTCCTGCTTCTCATTTTCTGATAAATCCTCTTCTTTTATTTCAAAGAGATAATTATCTAAATTCATATCTTTAACCTTCATCTTAGTATGGAATATATTAGATTGATATATATTCATATCAATTAGATTGTATCTATCTATAGTTTCTTTTGCTATAAAGTTTTGTATTGAATTAATGTCGTGATCTATGAAATGCTTTCCTCCATCTACGTCTCTTGTAAAGCCTCTAACTCTGTAATCTATAGTAATTACATCTGAGTCAAAGCTTCCAATAAGATAGTTTAAAGCCTTTAGTGGTGATATAGTTCCACAAGTTGAGACATCAATATCTACCCTGAAAGTACTTATATCATTTTGCGGATGACTTTCTGGATAGGTATGCACTGTTACATGGCTCTTGTCCAAATGCCCCACAATATTTTCACGAATAGGTGTTAAAATTCCTCTATTACAAGATGGATCAAGAACATATAAAGGAACCTCTTCTTCGGATATAAGCAGGGTAACACTTGCCCCTTGAGGATCATAATCCTGTTTTGCTACATTGAGCACACTAGCACCAATAATCTCTGTAACCTTTTTTAGAATATTAGTTAACCTCTCAGAATTATATTGTTCATCAATATACTCAATATATTTCTTTCGGTCTTCTTCAGATCTTGTATAACAAATATCGTAGATATTAAAACTTAAAGACTTTGTTAAATTATTAAATCCGTACAGCTTTATTTTGTTATTCTCCATCTTATGCAATGATTCTCCTTTTCCAGCAAATATTTTTACACTAATAATAGATTAGTCAAAAATAGACTATTTTTAAAATACGAATATAAAAATTTACTAATAAAAAACTTTAATAAAGTCTATTGAAATTATACATACCTATATTGCAAATGTAAATCCTTAATTAATCCATTCAGAATATTTTACTGCTATATTAAAATTTTTTCTACACTTTTTCATTATTTTGTAAAAAATTTATTACTTATTCTTACAAGTATTACTTATATTGATTTGTATACTTTATGGTGTTATACTTATTTACAGGTGTATATACACAATAAATAATACGGAAGTGATTTAATATGAGTCCTAATATTAAGGAACAAATTTTAAAATTAAAGAAGGAAAAAAACGCAATAATACTAGCACACTACTATCAAAGACCAGAAGTACAAGATATTGCAGATGCTGTAGGAGACTCTTACTATTTGAGTCAAATAGCGCAAAGCTGTAATGAAACAACAGTAGTCTTTTGTGGAGTTAAATTCATGGCTGAAAGTGCTAAAATACTATCTCCAGAAAAAAATATTCTACTGCCGGTTTTAGATGCGGGCTGCCCTATGGCTGATATGGCTGAACCTGAAGCTCTGCTAAACTTAAAAAAACAACATCCTAATGCTGCAGTAGTTGCATATATTAATTCTACAACAGAGGTAAAGGCACTGTGTGATGTTTGTGTAACCTCCTCTAGTGCTCTTAAGATAATTAACAATATAGATAGTGAAGAAATAATATTTTTACCTGATAAAAACCTAGGCTCTTATATAGCGGAGCAATTTCCTAAAAAGAAATTCATATTGTGGGACGGTTATTGTATAACCCATAAAAAAGTTCGACAAGAAAATGTACAAGCTATTAAAAACATTAACAAGGATATAAAGGTTTTAGTTCACCCTGAATGTGAAGCAGAGGTTAGAGCTCTTGCTGACTTTATAGGCAGTACAGGAGAAATTATAAGCTATGCTTCAAAGTGTGAAGCCAGGGATTATCTTATAGTAACTGAAGAAGGGGTACTTCATGAATTAAAGAGAAGAAATCCTAATAAAAACTTTTATGTACCTGGCAATACTATGACCTGCATAAATATGAAAAAAACAACCTTAGAGGATGTATACGAAAGCCTTCTAAATAACACCTACCAAATAAACATTGAGGAAGAAATGAGAATTAAAGCCTATGATTCCTTAATGAACATGCATAAGCTGGCAAGGTGATATTATGAACGTTAAATATGATGTATTAATAGTAGGTACAGGAGTGTCTGGATTATATTCTGCTCTAAATCTTAGAACTGACCTTAATATTTTAGTTATTACAAAATCTACAATTACTAATACCAACACATATCTAGCTCAAGGTGGTATATCAACTGCAAGAAATTTAGAAGACATACCACTATTCATAGAAGACACTATGAAAGCTGGAAAATATAAAAATAAAAAGGAAGCTGTTGAGATACTTGCAAAGGATTCTATGTGCAATATTAAAGCCATTTTAGATATGGGTATTAACCTTGATAGGAAGAATGGTGAACTTCTATATACCCGTGAAGGCGCCCACAGTATAAATAGGATTGTGCACCACAAGGATACTTCGGGAAAAGCCTTGGCTGATACTCTTATCGAACAGGCTAAAAGGCAAAAAAATATAACTATATGGGAAAATACTTACCTGGCAGACATTTTGACAGCTTCACACATATGTGTTGGCGGTATAGCTATAAAAGAAGATAGGCAGATAAACATACATTCAAAATGTGTCATATTGGCAACAGGCGGCATTGGAGGTCTTTTTAACAGTTCAACAAATAGACGGCATATAACAGGTGATGGTATTTCCATAGCCATGAAACACAATATAGCTGTTAAAAATTTAGATTACATTCAGTTTCATCCAACTGCACTATATGATGCAGGTGATAATTCTGAAAAGTTCTTAATCTCAGAGGCTGTAAGAGGCGAAGGAGGAAAACTATACAATACTAAGGGTGAACGGTTTATTGATGAGCTTCTCCCTAGAGATGTTGTTTCGGAGGCAATTAATAAGGAAATTAAAAAATCATCTATCCCCTATGTATTTTTAGATATATCTTTTCTAAATAGCAGCTACATAAAAGCTAGATTTCCATCAATTTATAAAGAGTGTTTAAGCCGCGACATTGATATTACTAAAAAGCCAATACCTGTATGTCCTGCTCAGCACTATTTTATGGGTGGTATAGATGTTGATCTTAATTCTAAAACCTCTATTGAAAATCTCTATGCTGTAGGTGAAACCAGCTGTACTGGTGTGCATGGTGCTAATAGGCTTGCCAGTAATTCACTTTTAGAAGGATTGGTGTTTTCTAGAAGGGCAGCTCTTGCAATAAATGGCCTCATAGATGAAATAGATATAATTAGGGCTATTCCTCCTTGTATTAAGAGTGATATAAACGCCCTAAAACTAGAAAAACAAAAATCTACCATTAATATTTTTAAAAGGAGAGTAATTGGATTAAATGATGAATTATTTAGTTATAGATAAATTAATTATTAGCGCTCTAGAAGAGGACATCCCAAATAGTGATATTACTACAAATTCAATAATAGCCTTTAATTCCAGATCAAAGGTAGACTTAATTGCTAAGGAAAATGGAATTATCGCTGGACTTCAGGCCTTTGAAAGAGTTTTTACACTTCTAGGTGATGTATCAGTTGAATTTTATAAAAAAGATGGAGACTCTGTTAAAGCTGGGGACATTCTTGCAGTAGTAAGCGGCTCCACTAAAAGTATATTAAGTGGTGAAAGAACTGCCTTAAATTATCTGCAGAGAATGAGCGGTATAGCAACAATAACTAATAAATTTGTGAATAAGCTTCAAGGCAGTAATACTAAACTTTTAGATACTCGAAAAACTACCCCTAATATGAGGATACTTGAAAAGTATGCTGTTAAAATAGGTGGTGGGTGTAATCACAGGTTTAATCTATCTGATGGAGTTCTTTTAAAGGATAACCATATCAGTGCAGCAGGTGGTGTAAAAAGTGCCATTAGACTTGCAAGAGAAAATACCTCTTTTGTTAGAAAAATTGAAGTTGAAGTTGAAAATTTAGAAATGGTAAAGGAAGCTCTAGAGGAAGCTGCCGATATAATAATGCTTGACAACATGGATATTGAAACCATGAAAAAGGCTGTTACCTTAATAAACAAAAGAGCCTTAACAGAATGTTCAGGAAATGTAAACTTAGATAATATTGAAGAAGTTGCAGGAACAGGGGTTGATTTTGTATCCGTGGGTGCCCTTACCCATTCTGCAGGAATACTTGATTTAAGCATGAAAAATTTAACTAATCTATAGTGTGCCACAGGGACACATGCATGCCCGTAGCACATTAAAAACTTAACTAATATATAAAAATAGTTTATTAGCAAATTCCCTTCCATTTGCAACTAAGACGCTGCATTGTGGCACATCCCCTCCAAACAGCATAGGATACAATAGAAGCCTTTCTTAGTGGAAATATTACCACTGGGTAGCTGTAAAATAGGAGGGGGTTATATGATATTTCAGGAAGTTAGTTGGATACGTTCAAATACTGATAAATTTTGTCCTACCCTTAGAAAACTGGCATTGGAGTGGTATAGGCCCTTTAAGCATGTGCCCTGTTTTATGCAGGGATTATTTAAGGGTATTAAGCAAAGATTCAAAAAGCTGCCAGTAATAGTTCAATTTGATGATAACTTTGAATATAATACTTGTTTAGAATTTCTTTCTATAACTACTAAGTGCAAGGTATCTAAAGAAATGCCCTTAATCCACGGTTTTTGCGCCAATGTAAATGCAATAGTTCTAGAACAGCTTATTTCGCAAAAGAAAGTTAAAAAGATATGGTATGACAATACTGTAAAAGCTGTGCTTGATATCGCTTCAAAAGAAGTGAATGCTTCTACTCTATGGAGTTCAAATCCGCCATATACAGGTAAAAATATCGTAGTAGCGGTGCTGGATACAGGTATTTATAACCATCCTGATTTATCAGGGAGAATTATAGCTTTTAAAGACCTTATAAATGGAAAGACTGCTCCTTATGATGACAATGGACACGGTACTCACGTTGCTGGAGACATCGCCTCAAATGGCAGTAAGTCTAACGGTACTTATAAAGGTCCAGCTCCAGAGGCTAGCCTTGTAGGTGTTAAAGTACTTGACCGATTTGGGTCTGGAACTCTTTCTAAAGTTATACAAGGAATACAATGGTGCATTTCGAATAAAGATGCTCTAAAAATAAAGATCATCAGCATGTCCTTAGGCAGCACTGCCTCACAACCTCATACTGATGACCCAGTTTGCCAAGCCGTAGAAAAGGCTTGGGACGCCGGAATTGTAGTATGTGTTGCTGCAGGAAATGAAGGCCCGGATGCCAATACTATTAGCTCTCCAGGAATAGATCCAAAAGTAATTACTGTAGGTGCAATAGATGATAATAATACCCCTGATATCTCTAATGACGAAATAGCATACTTTTCAAGTAGAGGTCCTACTCTTGAAAATATATCAAAACCAGATATAGTATCTCCGGGTGTGAATATCATTTCTCTGCGCTCTCCAAACTCTACTTTAGATAAACAGAATAAGAGTTCTCGAGTAGGAAACTATTACTTTTCACTATCCGGTACATCAATGGCTACTCCAATTTGTTCAGGTGTAGCAGCATTACTTCTTCAAAAGAATCCAAATCTTACACCAAGTCAAGTTAAAAAACTAATAATGACTACTGCGCACCCTATAGGGATTCTGCCAGCAACTACACAGGGCAGCGGACTTATAGATGCCGCTAAAGCAATAGAACGAGTTTCTCGTTAATACAGTTATAAAAATAGGAACAGCTAAATCTAACACTGCTCCTATTTTTATTCCCATTTATCGTTTTGTTTTATCCTTTAGTTTTTGGTATTCTGGCCGCTTCTTTGTAAGCACTATATTACTCAATATAAAATCTTTTATGTCATTAAAATAAAATGGTGCTACAGGCGCTGTATATGGTATGCCAAAGCTTGTGATTGATGCAAGCTTTACTACTATGAAAGTAATTCCCATCACTAGGCCAAATAGTCCGAAAATACCAGTTAAAAAGAGCATTAAAAATTTCAAAATTCTTATAGGATTCATTATTGTGTAATCTGGTACAGCAAAGGATGCCATTAGTGACAAAGCTACTATGATTATCATAAGAGGGCTTACCAGTCCTGCACTAGCAGCTGCCTGACCTATAACAATAGTTCCTACTATACTTACAGCAGACCCTATTTGCTTTGGAAGCCTTATACTTGCCTCACGAAGAAGTTCAACCACTAATTCCATAAGCAGGGCCTCAGTAAATGCATTTACAGGTACAGTAACCCGAGATGCTGCAATGGCCAAAATATACTGTGACGGAATAATATCAGGATGATAAGCTACTAGAGCTACATACAAAGATGAAAAAGTCAGTGTTATAATTAAAGCTGCGTATCTGATTACCTTAACAAAAATGCCCATATAAGTATTATCGTAGTGATCATCAGCAGCATCAAAAAATTCAATAAAATTTTGTGGCCATATCAAAGCTAAATTGCTTCCCTCTACCATTATGCATAATTTACCACTTAATATAGCTGCACAAGTTGAATCAGACTTTTCCGATATACCCGATTGAGGAAACAAGGATGTCTTATTGTTTGATATAAATTTTTGTATGTAGCCTGATTCAAGAATTCCATCAACACTAATTTCTTGAAGTCTATTTTTAATATCCCTAACATACTTTGGGTTTGCTATATCAACCATATAAAGAACTGCCACAGTGGTTTTAGTCCTTTTTCCTACTCTAAAATATTCAACTTTTAATGCTTTACTCTTAATTCTATATCTTATTAGAGATAAGTTAGTCTCCATATTCTCAGTGAAAGCATCTCTAGGTGACCTTATTGTACCTTCTATCTGTGGAGCTTCAGTACCCCTTTTTTCAATATTAACTGTATTTGCAACTAAGTATCCAATATTGTTTGAAAACAATATTACAGTTTTCCCCTGCAATATGTAATCATTTATGGCATCATCATCATATTCTAAAAAAACATCATCAACATAAATAACAGAACTTATAATTATCTCTGGTGTTATTAGCTCATTCTTATGATAGTGTAATAGTGGTTTTATTATATTATTTGAAATAGCATTTCTATCAGAAATTTCCGATATATATAATATGAAAATTTCTATATCCTGCACAATAACTTTTCTTATGGAAATCCCAGATACAGCATGGCTAATCTGTCTAATCCTATATGTAACGTTATATTGATTGTTCATCATATTCACCTTCAGCTCTTTTTCTTCATATCACTATTAAATAAATTGGTATTAATGATTTTTACTTTTACCTCCACATTAAAGTTTACATTAGGATATTCTTCCTTCCATTTTAATTGCTTATAAATACTGGGATTATCAGCTCTAAAATATCTAGCAAAACCAAATACATCACTTTGAAATTCTCCCTTGGACTTTTCTAAAGCACTGTTTACTTCTTTTTTTAAATCCTCAGCAACTATATGCTCAGCTTCACTAATAGCTTTTGAACTTATAGGTTCTATAAAATATCCGTATTGCATCTTGGCATCAAAGTTTAAACCAATATTTATATTTATTCTATTATCATTATAACTAGTTTTTATCTTTCTTTTTTTTAGAACAGACTCAATGGAAATCTTGTTACTCTTATTTTCAGGACTTATTATGGATTCTCTAAATACAGGCTTATCCTCTACAAGGAATAAAAAGCCCCTAGATTCTTTTTCATCTATTAGTCCAACTAATTTTGCATCCTTCAGTACAGCAAGTCCTAACAACTTAATAGAATTATCTTCTAGCCCTACATAAGGTAAAAGAAAGCCAATATCCTTAACCTGTATATCAGATTGTATATCTTGAGCTGTTTTATATATAGTCATTCCTTGTTTTGAAAGTGATCTAATTGTATCTTCTATTGCATAGCCCGCAGAAATATCATTAACAACGTTTGCTTCAAATAGTGTGTCTGTTGTTTCTCTGCTCACTACCACAAGCAATGATTTTCTAAGTCCTTGAATAAAATCAATTCTATTTATATATTGCTCTATTCCATCTTGCGCATATTCCTTGCTAAATACCACAACTCTATTAGCTCCAGAAAAATCAACAAAGGGTATCTTTGCGTCATATTCAGCTCTTACATCTTCAAAATCCTTGCCTACTGACCTATTATGATACTTCCCAGGAACTTGAGGACCTTCTTTTCCCTTTCCTATACTTGATGAAAACTCTGCAAATTCAGTGTTAGCCTGCCCTTTATTTCCTTTTTTATCTATTCCTATAGCAAGGGATATGCTTCTCCTATTTATATCTTCATAGTCCCAGCAGCCTTCTAATGTTAATGATAGTATTAAAATAAAGCACAATTTACTGTATTTTTTTATCATGATTTTTCACCTTCATAACAATAAATAGAATTGTTGGTATAAAAAAAGCTGCAGCAATACCTAAATAACTTGCATAATTTATTATCTTCTCTACTAACATCTTAGACTTTGGGGCTAGAGATATAATAAAGGAAATAATTATTGTAACAGTAAGTACAGCATTAAACCTAGCACCTTTAAAAATGCTGCCGAGTGAAACTGTCAATGAATATCCCCATAAGCATATGCTGCAAAATACATCTATTGTCCAAATAATCATATAAATACCATCCAGCCTTCTAAAAAACTCCAAATAGTGTACATCAACCCCTCTTACTATATTAAATAGGGAAGCTTTATAAATAACTGCTGTTTCCACACCAACTACTGAGATTGCTGATTCAACCACAAATATATAGAAAATTCCTATAAACAGTACTGTAAAAATGGTGTATTTATATAAGCCTCTGTTATTCTTTTTACTTATAGGCATAAACAAAAGTAATTCCATTCCTAAAAAAGGAAGTATCAACTGATACGATGATTTTATATAACTCATCACTCCCTGTTTCATAAAAAATGGTCTTAAATTAATTAATCTCCCCTGAGTAAATAGTATAAAACTCATAATAATTATTCCTATAATTGCCATAGGAACATATAGCTCGCAGACTCTTCCAATTACACTAGGTCCTTTGCTTATAGCATAAAATACTACGCTATAGAGCAACATTTCTATAGCCCATATAGGAGTCCTAATTAACATAACAAGCTTTAATGTTTCAGCATACATTCTTATTAAGTATGAAAATATTAATATAAAATATGTTATAAATATAATTTTAAAGATGAATGTTATAAACTTTCCAACTAATTCTTCACTGTACTCATAAATAATTTTATTTTCATTATTGTAACAAAGATATGTAATAATATAAGTTGCTGCACCAGCTGCAACCGTTACAATGAGAATAGAAATCCAACCAATTGTGCCGCCTGCTTCTGATACATTTTGAGGCAGATTAATAAGTCCATATCCTACTATTGCACTGTATACTATAAAACTGCATTGCCTATTGGTTAATGCTTTATTCATCTTCTATTACCCCTTATGATATTTGATATTAGTATAACCATTTTTATGAATCAAATATGAACTAATACTTTTTTTTAGACAAAAAAAGAGCATGGATTTCAAATCCATACTCTTTGAAGTTAGTTATTTAGCCGCATCCTGATTCTTTTTCTCAGCGATATTTTTCTCATCTTTATTAATACTCTTATTTAAAAAGTCTAAAATATTAACCCCTGTTAATGCTTCAACTGTTTCAGGAAGCTGAGCCATAATATCATTTACATAGCCTGTAACCTTAGATGCCCCTTTTCCTTCTCCTGTTCCTGAGCCATTGTCAACAATAACGATTTTTTCAGTTTTTGATAATGGTTCTGATACAGCCTTAGCTATTTCAGGAAGCTTTTCAATAATCATTTGAGTCATAGCAGCATCGTTATACTGTTTGAATGCTTCTGCCTTCTTAGCCATAGCCTCTGCTTCTGCTTTACCTTTTTCTCTTATGATATCTACTTCAGCCATACCTTGAAGTCTTAGGGCTTCTGCTTTTGCCTTACCTTCTAGTTCTATAGATCTTGCTCTTGCTTCTGCATCTGCAATTTCCTTATACTTAACTGAGTCTGCTACTTGTACTTGCTTATATTTTTCTGCCTCTGCTTGTTTTCTTACTGTAGCTTCAAGTTCTCTTTCTCTTCTTAAAGCTTCTTTTTCTGCAAGTTCTATTTCTTTATCTTTTCTTGTAATATCAACTTGTACAGTGGCCTCTGCCAATTCTCTTTCTTTTTGCTTCTTAGTAATCTCTACTTGAATTTGAGTTTCAGTAACTTCTTTCTTAGCTTTGTTTGCTTCTATTTCATAAGCTAAGTCAGAAACAGCTTTTGCCTGTTCCTGTTCTTTTCTATAAGCTTGAACCTTTAATTCCTTTTCCTTTGAAGATTCAGCAATTTGAGTTTCTGATAATATCTTTGCAGCTTCTCCAAGTCTTATAGCTTCTGCAGTTTTAATCTTAGTTTCTTTATTAGCCTCCGCCTCAGCTATTAAAGCATCTCTCTTAACTGCAGCAATTCTTGGTTTTCCAAGAGCCTCTAAATAACCATTCTTATCGGATATATCTTTTATAGTTAAAACCTTTAGTTCAAGACCCATTTGAGCTAAATCAAGAGCTGCCACTTCTTGAACATGAGAAGCAAATTTTTCTCTATCTTTATATATTTCTTCTACAGTCATCTTAGAAACAATTTCACGAAGCTTACCTTCAAGTACATTCTTTGTAGTATGCTCTATAATCTCAAGCGTGTGTTGAAGTCCGTTGGAAGTGTTAAACTGCTCTGCAGCTGATAATATGGAATCAGTATCTGATTTTACCTTAACAACAGCAACACCGTCTGCAGTAATACCAACGCCTTGCCCTGTAAGAGCTCCGTCAATTCTAATTTCTATCTCCATGTTCTCAAGTGAAATCTTATCTGTTCTTTCTAATAGCGGTATAACAAATCCACCACCACCAGTTATAACTCTCTTTTTAAGGCCTGTAACAACTAAAGCCTTGTCTTGAGGCACTCTTTTCCACATGGAAAAAATGCTTAAAATAAGTAAAATTACTACTCCTACTATTATTGCAGGAATAACAAAAATTGTATAATCCATAAATTTACCCCCTGAATTTATTTTGATTCATTTAATGGTTGAACATAAAATACATTGTTCACTATCTCATAAATCATTACCTCTTCCCCCTGAGGTACTGACCTTTTGTTAATATGCTGTGCTGGAGCATTATACTTGCTTCCATTTACAACATATGCTATAGTTCCAAAGCCATTTTCAAATATTGGAGATATGACTTCAGCTTTTAGCCCAATAAGCTGGTGTTGAGTTATAGCGCTGGTATTTTGAGCCTTATATAGCGGTACTACTATAAATTTATATAGCAGAAAAGAAATAAATAGTGCTATAACTATAGCCAGTATAAATACTATTACGGCACCTAACTTGCTTCTCGTCCCCATAAGCCCAACTCCACCAAATACAGTTAAAAAAGAAACTACCGTTATAGGCTTTAACGGGAACACAGTAAAAGTTGGTGAAACACCCGGTCCATCAATATGAGTGTCAATATGAGTATCTACATGCATATCAATATGAGTGTCTATATGTCCGCCAAGATGTACAAAGCCCAATAAACCTCCCATTACAAAGGTAACCACAGTATAAATTACTCCTACTAGAAAAACAGTGGTATAAAAATATTCCATATACCCCCCTCCTTTTAATAATATTTTATAATGTCTTGGTTTACTCTATTACTACTTTAAGTAGTAATATGCAAGCAATTTGTACTAAGAGCAAGTTGCATTAAATAGTATTTAATAACTTTTTATATGATATAATTTATTATACCACATATCCTGCTTTCAGCAAATTACCATTTAGTAATATTATATACTTTTCTTACATATTTAGGCTATAATAAAAATTTAAATCACTGTATCTTATCGCAGCTCCTTTTATCACTATTTATCTATGCTTTTCAATTTCTTCTTATGTGTTCCACGGGGACGTTTCGTTTGGCACATGCACTAGGGATATGCTATCGTACTTGCCACGTGGGTGTGGCCTTTGGCACACAGATAATTATGTGCCGGAGAGATGGGCTGCCGGGACATTTAGTCAGGGGCCCACGGCATAAAAAAATGTCACAGAGAAGTTTCACATGGTGCATGTGTACCAAAGAAAACTTCTCTGTGACATCAGTTAATGCAAATATTTATCATGAACCCTTAAAGCTTTTAAGGCATTCTTAACAATTGTGTATATTGGGACAATGGCAAAGGCTGCAAAAGGCCCTCCTACTGCTATAGCACCAATAACTAAAAATATATCTGTCAATGGGTGTATTTTCATGCTTTTAGCCATAACAGCCGGCACTACTACTCTTCCCTTTAAGGTCTGCACAATAACAAAAACTGCTGCTAACTTTAAAGACATATAAAGTCCCATGCCTAGTGATATAACACTTGGAATTATCATAGAAATAAAAAAGCCTACAAAAGGGATAAAGGCTAGTATAAATGTAATACTCGAAAGCAGCATAGCATTTGGCATGCCTATTATCTTATACCCCGTAAATATCATTATTGCTAGTGACAGTGCCACCTTTGCCTGACCAGTAACATAGTGGCTGAGTATTACATCACTGTCAGAAAGAATTGTATCTGACACCGCTTTATATTTTTCTGGTATAAAATATAATACCTTTTCTTTAAATATATTTCCATCCTTCAACATATAAAACACAATGACTAAGATTAAAAATACTGTAGAGAAGGTATTCATAAAGTATCCAACAAACCTTTTAAAGCTAAGTCCAATTTGGTGTATGTAATTTTTAACCATTCCAGCAGCTAAAGTATATATTTCATCCACATTTATGTATTGATTAAGCCAGGCTACAAATCCATCTATTTCCCTTCCATCACCTAGAAGCTGAATCAGCTGATTAGTAAGCTGTCTAAACTGCTCCATTGCATATTTTGCGAAGTAAGATAAAATACCACTTAGTATAAAAGCACAAATAACTAAGCTAAGCATACTTGCTTTACCGCGTCCCATACCCTTTTCTATAAAGTGATTATTAATTGGCCTTATAATATAATAAAGGAGTACAGATATAAAAAGCGGAATCAAAAAACCTTTTGACAAAGTAGCCACAAGCTTATGCAAAATCTGTATCTTTCCTAAAAGTATGCAGGCTAAAAGAATTAAATTTATAATTATAAGAATACGAATAACTCTATTCTTTATTTTTATCATCCCCTTCAAAACTCACAATAATAGTTATTTAGTAGTCTTATTGTAAGCATATTGAAGGACTCTTATTCTTATTTTTTCTTACACTTTTTATCTATGCCCTCATAAAGGTATTCTAGGTATTCTGTATTTGCGCCTTCGTTTTTCAAGAAGGTTATTCTTGATTTAGCCTTTTCTAAAGTTTCCCTTGCTTCCTCAAAATCATTTTGCTTTATGCAAGTACTAGCATACTCTAGTATGTAATCAATCTTTAAAACTACCTCCGCTAGATCTTCTCTGTCTTCATTTACAAGCTCCAATAAAATATCATATATCTTAGGAGATGTATTAGCCTTTGCACTATTTAATAATTCACTGTTTCTTGTACTTTTCTTTGACATACAATTGTCACCTCAATTTACTTTTTTATTAATATTATATAGCATTCCTTAAACTCTATAAACATATTATAGAGTTTAAACAGCTTATTACTCCTTTGAAAGTAAAATGCCTGCAATGGTTTTTGACTTGTATGAATTAAATGATATAATTAATATTAATATGATATTTAAACTATCATATCTTCTAACAGGAGGTTATTTATGAAGAATTTGCTCTTAGATATTGAAAATCCTAAGATGATAAAGCAAAACAAAGAAGATGGTCATGTTATAGCCCTGCCCTATGATGATTTCCAAGCAGCCTTGTGTTTAAATCCATCAAAATATAAATTGAGCCTTAATGGCAATTGGAAATTCAAATGGATAATGGGCATTAAAAATATACCTTCTAATTTTTATTGCGAAGATTATTCAGTAGATAGTTGGGCGCACATTGAAGTTCCTAGCGTATGGCAGTTAAAGGGCTATGGAAAGCCTTATTATATAGCTTTTGATTACCCTCCCGCATTGAGTAAAAGAAAGAGACATATTCCCAAAATAGATCAAAATTTGAATGAAGCTGGTTTATATAAAAGAACCTTTATTCTTCCAAAGCATTTTGAAAATAGAGAAGTTTTTATATACTTTGGAGCAGTAAAATCTGCCTTTTATTTGTATATAAACGGTAAAATGGTAGGGTATTCACAAGGCTCTATGACTCCTTCCGAATTTAATATAACAAAGTACCTTAGAGAAGGAGAAAATACTATAGCTGTGGAAGTATACAGATTTTCTGACGGCACTTACCTGGAAGATCAGGATATGTGGTTCTTCAGCGGTATTTACAGGGAAGTCTATATTTATTCTGAACCTAAAACCTATATAAGAGACTTCTTCTCAAGATGCACTTTAGATAATAACTATGAAGATGCTGAACTTTTTATAGATTGCTACATAAAAAATACCTTAAATGAAAATATGAGCACTACTGTAGAAGCCTACCTTGTTGACTGTGCTTCAAAAAATGCCGAGGCTTCCAAATTGTTATCTAATAAGTCACTTACATTAAGCGCTAATAGTGCAGTCTGTGCGTCCATTAATGCACATATAAAAAGCCCGAAAAAATGGACTGCTGAAACTCCTAACTTATATAGGTTGGTGCTGATGCTTAAGAATGATATGGATGAAGTAATTGAAGTAAAGTCAATACAATATGGCTTTAAAACAGTGGAAATAAAAGACGAAAAGCTTCTTATTAACGGCAAACCTATAATGCTTAAAGGGGTTAACAGGCATGAATTTGATCCCGATAACGGCTGGGCTGTTCCAAAAGAAAGGTATCATGAAGATTTTAAGATAATGAAAAGAAACAACATAAATTCCATAAGAACCAGCCACTATCCTAATGACCCTTACTTTTATGAGCTATGCAATGAGTATGGTTTTTATGTTATGGATGAAGCAGATGTTGAAACCCATGGAGTTAGAAGAAAAAATGTTCCAGGCGACAATCCGCTTTGGACGGATGCTGTAGTAGACAGAATGGAAAGAATGGTACTTAGGGATAGAAACCACCCCTGTATATTTATGTGGTCTTTAGGAAATGAAGCTGGTTATGGCAGTAACTTTTTAAAAATGAAACAGGCAGCACTTGCCCTTGATACAACTAGACAGTTTCACTATGAAGGGGATTTTGATATATCAGTTAGTGATGTAGTCTCAAGAATGTACCCAACTATAGATATGGTAGATAAATTAGGAAAACATGAAGAAATCAAAATCAGTATTTTTGATAATATACTAAATAAGCTATCCGCAGATAACAAACCATTAAAGCCTGAGCAGTATATAGGTAAGCCAGTTATACTTTGTGAATATGCTCATTCTATGGAAAACAGCCTTGGCAATTTTCAAAAATATATGAATAGATTTGAAAAGTATCCTAATATGGCAGGCGGTTTTATTTGGGACTTTGTAGACCAATCCATACGAAAGGTTGAGGAAGACGGTACTGTAAAATGGCTCTATGGTGGAGATTTTCACGAAGAAATAACTCATAGATACTTTTGTGCGAACGGTATTGTTGCCGCAGACAGGACTCCTCACCCAGCACTTTATGAAGTTAAAAAGGTTTACCAGGAGATTAAAGTTAGTCCTATAGACTTATTAAGTGGAGTAATTAAAATTCATAATAAGTACTGCTTTATTGATCTTAATAATTTTAGGCTGTATTGGAGTATAACTGAAAACGGCATAGAAATTTTACAAGGTATTGTAGAAAACCTGGAGCTTGGTCCAAAACAATCACAAGAATATGAATTGGGATATTCTCTTTCTGAGTTAAATGCTGATAGTGAATATCACATACTATTTAGCTTTCGATTAAAAAATACTTCAGCATGGGCTGAGGAAGGTTATGAACTTGCATTTGATCAATTTTTGATTCCAAACAAAAAAAGCTTTGTAAATGCTGAGCCTCCTCAAGATAATTTAACTAAGGATAATAATTTAAATGTGACGGAAACTAAAAATAGGATAACAATTCAAAATGATAAAATTTCAATTAGTATTGGAACCTTAAGTGGAGGCATCGAATCTCTAAACTATGGCTTTGGTGAATTGATTCACTCCCCACTTATTCCAAACTATTGGAGAGCCCTTACTGATAACGATAAAGGTTATGCTAATTTTAAACCTGAACTAGAAAAAATATTAATAGATACCTCTTGGAAAAAAGCATGTATCACTAGAAAAGTAGAAAAGCTACAGCTGCTAAAGCAGCCTGATCAAGTTAGTATTATAGTACATCAAAGTGTTAAAAACTGTAGTGGCGATGTATTAACTGAATTTAAAATAAATAGTTTAGGTGAGATTCAAGTTAAGCATTCCCTAACACCTAAGAAGAGCATGTACAGAATAGGAATGCAAATGGCCCTACCAAAGGAATATGAAAATATAACTTGGTTTGGCAAAGGCCCTCATGAAAATTATATTGATAGAAATACTGGTGCTAAGGTTGCCATTCACACTGGCGGAGTCAAAGAACTTATTCATAATTATATGAGACCTCAAGAAAACGGTAATAGAACTGAAGTCCGCTGGCTTTGCATCGATAATAAAGATGGCAGAGGAATTAAAATAAAAGATACCAGTAATACCTTTCTTAACATAAGTGCTTGGCCCTATAGTCAAGAGGATTTAGAAAATGCTCAGCATATATATGAACTGCCTGATAGAAACTTTAACACCTTTAATATTGATTATACTCAGTGCGGGGTTGGAGGAGACCTACCCGGAGTCGCTAATCTTCATGAGGAATTTAAAATACACAAAGGTATAAGGTATGAATATAGCTTTGTAATAACAAACAACGTAAAAGGAGAATAACTATATGGATTTAAAAACCAAGAGAAAAAAAGAACTTTTCGAGCAAAAGGAGAGGCGTAAAGATGAGGTTATATCTGCTGCTGTAGAAGTTTTTAAAGAAAAAGGCATAGAAAACTCAAAGATGACAGACATTGCAGAAAAAGCCGAAGTGGGAGTTGCTTCTGTTTATAGATACTTTAAAACAAAACCAGATTTAGCAGTGGAAGTTGCCATTAAGTTTTGGGATATGGAAATCAACAGTATTTATACTGAATTTGACAAGGACAATATTAACAATCTAATTGGCATTGAAAAGCTGAAAACTATACTTAATGTATTTGTTAACCTTTATAATAATCATAAAGACTTTGTCAGGTTCTTGGAGGAATTTGATAACTATGTTATCAAAGAGCAGATACCAAGTGAGAAGCTTGAGAACTACGAAAAAAGTATAATCAATTTGAAAAACATAATTTTTGAAGCCCTTGAAGAAGGAAAAGTGGATGGTTCCATCCGCAGCGATATAGATAATGAAGTTTTTTATATAACTGTATCTCACTCTCTAATGACCTTAGCGCAAAAACTAATACTAAGGGGAAACATTTTGAAAAGCGATAGCGATGTTTCCGGAGAAAGCCAAATAAATTTAATAATAGATATGGCAGTTAACTATATTCAAAACTAATATTATAGCCCTGAAGCAGCATAAATGTGCCTCAGGGCTTTTTAATATACTCATTTCCTACTGTTTTATTCCTACCTTAGTAACACCCGTTACTGGATTATAGAAATCATCTGATATTATCTCAGAATTAACTACTATTCCATTCTCAACAACATTTCTTATCACTCGCACCATATAACCGTCATGTCCCTTTTGCACATCTTCAACTTGACCAATTGGGAGATTCGGATCATCAACTACCTTTGTTGTAGATTGAATTGTCTTGTATATATTATTTGTAATAACATATTTTCTTTTAGCTAGACTTGAATTTGAATATAAATTAATATATAATACCTTATTTTTAGTATTAGCTTCTATAAATAGCGGATAATTAAATGTATTTTCAAATTTAAAATCAATATCATTCCAATCCACAGTTGCATCTAAGCCTAAGTCTACATAAGTAGATGGAAGAGTGTGATGTGTTCTTTCAACCGGTTTTAACCCTGTTTTAAGCACCGCATTATATAAAGTAGAGGATACCTGGCATATGCCGCCGCCATAACCTGATTCTACTTTATTTCCAACAATAACTCCAGCTTCTTTAAAACCTCGTTCCTTGGTTCTCTCACCAACAATGTCATTAAAACTGAATACTTCACCAGGAAGCAAACACCTACCATTTATAAACCTAGCAGCAAGTTCTATATTCTGAGATCTTTCAGGGGATGAAGACAAATAATCCGTATGAAAGGATGCTATATTATAATCTATTGTACTTAGCACTTCTTTAGTTACAGCTGCATGCAGCTCCTGAATCGGGGCTTTTATTGCAGTATCATTAACAGATTCACATACTACTTTTTTTATACTGCTCTCAAGCTTTTCATTTTCAATTTTATAACCATCAATAGCATCAACAACTTTTATACTGCCATCTGGCATTTTTTCAACTGTAGCATTTGTTGGTGACTTATTTATTTCACCTGCAATTGATGCTACAAATTCTTTTATGTATGCTTCATTATAATTAAAAGACACCCTAAATTCTCGTTCAGCGCCTTTTCTTATTAATCTCCCTTTTT
Source organism: Clostridium omnivorum (assembly GCF_026012015.1). Lineage (NCBI taxonomy): Bacteria > Bacillati > Bacillota > Clostridia > Eubacteriales > Clostridiaceae > Clostridium > Clostridium omnivorum. The sequence continues at coordinate 1,633,264 of NZ_BRXR01000001.1, forward strand.
TTAATACACCTAGATTTTTTCCATAATTAAATGCACTGTTAACTGCGCTGTCAATGTCATAATTACTAATTAACTTAGACCCTTCTACAATATATACTTTATCAAGAGCCTGAATTTCTATCTTCTTTTTATATAACTCATCTACATATTTTGATTTAACAAGTGCAATACCTTCTTCCTTTGTTTTACCACTTAAATCTATATTAGCTATACTTATACCTGGATAAACTACATTGTCCCATTTTTTACCCTCAGCATAAGCTCTGAAAGTAAATCCCGCAAATACAGCAATTGAGCACAATATAAATTGCATTATTAATATTTTAGCAGCAAATGTGAGTTTATATTTTCTTGGCTTCATAGAATATCCCTCTTATTAGTAATTTAATTGTAAAAACTCTCTGAGTTTTATCCATAATTATTACCTTTTCACTCTTACCTCTTACTTATTCATAAATTTCTACTTCGTAAAAAAATCTATGATGCTATTAATTTTCTCAGCTTCGTATTTAATTATGTATTTTTGTTCTTCCATCTTAGTTTCTTTTATTCGTATTTGTTCCTTATATTTCTTTATTAAATCAGTAAGCTTTTCTATTTCACTCTTATACTCTTCTACAGTGTTTACTGCCCCATTCTCATATTTTTCTATAAACTCTCCTAATAAATTCAGTCTGTTTTCTCCATCAGACAGCAATTTATTTAAGTCAGTATTTGAAGCACTGATAATATTCATAACTGAAGCCTTTTTTACATCGTAAGGTAAATTTTCTGGCAGAGCATTAATAAAGTTACCTAACATAAAGATAGTGTTAATATTACTATTTTCTATTCCATAAGATGAATAAATTTCTTCTATAGTCATATTCCCTTCAACCTGAAAACTCACTTTTTTGTTATTTACAGCTTCTACTTTTGGTTCAACAGTGATGGTTTTACTTTCGCTAGGCAGTTCTATTTCTTTTTCTAAAGCATTTTTTTCAGGCTCAATATTATCATTTTTCACTTCAACTGGTGAGGCTTCATTATTGCTGACAGCTGGTACCTCTTCACTGACCTTTTCCATTAAATTTAACTTTTCAAACATTGACATTATTTTTGACATTTTACCTCTCCCCTAATCACAAATCTTATATATTAAAATTCTCTTTTAAATGCATCTATATAAACTAAAGGATTTTATAGAGAATTTCTCCGCCCAAAAAAAAGCCCATAGTTATAGTAATAAATAAAACTATTATGCTGTAAAACTGGTTTTTCATTTTATAATTTCTAGAAGCACACCACTTATTAATAAGATGGACTATGACTTTACACACATAAAAAGCAGCCACTAAAGTTAAAGCTTGGACAATAACAAATTTCACCCACATCTTTAAAACACACTCACTTTATTTATTTTTTAAACATTTAATTTATTATTTAATGCCAATAAACAACTTTAGGCAAAAATTTCTATTATATTCTATTTTTATTATATACCACTATCCATAATTCATCAAGATATCTAAATATATGAATTGTTTCTTGCTTATATTTATCGTTTTATGTCTACTTTGTTAATATTTTTTAAAATAATTAATGATTAAATTTAATATAGCTTATTTTCTATAAATATTGATTATTGAAGCATTTGATGTAAATATAGTCATTTAAATGTATCAAATTTCATGCGCTTTTCATTACCACATCATGGCAAGGCCTTAATTCCTTTTTTATCAATTAATCTAATTACTTTTAGAAAAAAAAGAATTTATCGATTTATCAGAATATAATATTTTTTGAAATATGACTATTTTTATTCAAATCACACGCAAATTTGCAAGTATCATTGCGTTTTTTGAAGCTTTCCACTGTTTAATCTAGAAAATTAGCCGTAACAGTAATATAGGGCTTTTGACAGTACCAGGGTTTTTTCTTATTATAATATTGCCTTATAGGGAGTAAGTAGTTAAAAATATTTAATTTATATATTGGCATTATTACTGAAGTATTTAAATTTTATCTCATAACAATCGGAAGGAGATTTATAGAATGAACTCTTTATTTAGAAAAAAAGATGTAGATTTGATCTTAAGTAACAATAAATCTGCCTCAACTCCAAAAACCTTAGGTGCCTTTGATGTTACGCTTATGAGTATAGGCGCAACCATTGGTACAGGCGTTATGGTATTAACAGGCGTGGTTGCTGCAAGAGATGCAGGCCCAGCTGTAGTACTTTCATTCATTTGTTCCGCAATCATATGTATTCTTGTAGCACTTTGCTATGCTGAATTTGCTTCTACTATACCAACCTCTGGCAGCGCATATACCTACATATATGTGTCCTTAGGTGAATTTGTAGCTCACCTTATAGGCTGGTCCTTAGTTATAGGTTATACTTTAAGCACTGCTACAGTGGCTGGTGGATGGTCTGCTTATTTCACAGGACTGCTCAATGAAATAGGAATTCATCTTCCTAAACAGCTTACTGCTATTCCTTCTCAAGGTGGAATTATCAACCTTCCAGCAGTACTGGTAGTTCTTCTTATTACAATTCTTCTTTCAAGAGGAACAAAGGAAAGCAAAAAGATTAACAATCTTATGGTTGTAGTAAAGTTAAGTATCATTGTATTATTCGTTATCGTTGGTGTATTTTATATAAAGCCTCAAAATTGGCATCCGTTCATGCCATTTGGATATAAGGGAGTGTTTGCAGGAGCGGCTTCCGTATTCTTTGCTTTTTCAGGTTTTGATGCTGTTTCTACCTCAGCTGAAGAAGTTAAAAACCCACAAAGGAATTTACCTATAGGTATAGTTTCCTCCTTAATAATCTGTACAGTAATTTATATAGTAGTTTGTCTAATACTAACAGGAATTACTCATTATACACAGTTAAATGTAGCTGACGCTATGTCTTATGCTCTTAGTACGGTTGGACAAAGCTGGGCAGCCTCAATAATATCAGTTGGTGCTGTTATAGGAATTATGGCTGTTATGCTTGCATATAGCTATGGAGCATCACGTATATTGTTTTCTATGAGCCGTGATGGATTACTTCCAAAGAAATTTTCAAAGGTTAACAAAAAGACTAACGTTCCAGTACTTTCAACTTGGGTTGTTGGAATTTTAGGTGCAATGCTTACAGGTATGGTTGATTTAAAACAACTTGCTGATTTGGCAAACATAATTCTAATAGGAACCTTTATGTTAGTTGCTTTTTCTGTAATAGTACTAAGAAAAACTCACCCTAAGCTAAAAAGAAACTTTATAGTTCCATTAGTCCCTACACTTCCTATAGTTGCAGTAATATGCTGTCTATTCCTAATGTTTAATCTTTCTAAGATAACTTGGGTATACTTTGCTGGATGGCTGGTTCTAGGAACAATAGTTTACTTTACTTATTCACGCAAGCACAGCACACTTGAAGTTAAGAAACAGGGTAAGAACGAATTAAAAATGTCAGCTTAATGTTATAGAATAGCTCACTAATATTAGTGAGCTATTCATTTTTCCCTTCAAAAACACTTCGAAAATTACACAAATTAATTTAAATCATTCAAATTATTTAAAGTTTTGAAAGTTTTTTTTCATATTGCAAATAATGGTGAAAACACCAGTGAAATTAGTTGAATTTTAAGATAATTCATTTTCTACCCACTTTTTTGGGCTTTGTGGTAAACGTATTCAAGGTATATAATATAAATTGGGTTATTGAATTAATATTTATTTAAAAGAGGTGCTTTAAATGAATAAAATAGTTAATATCGATTGGAGTAATCTTGGGTTTACTTACACTAGAACTGACCTTAGATATGTCTCCATATGGAATGACGGAAATTGGGATGACGGCAAATTAGTTGAAGATAATACTATTACAATTAGCGAAGGCTCTACAGCTCTTCATTATGGTCAACAATGTTTTGAAGGATTAAAAGCATATCGCACAAAAGATGGAAGAATTCAGTTATTCAGGCCTGATCAAAATTCAAAGCGTTTAAATAATAGCTGCAGACGTTTACTTATGCCTGAAGTTCCAGAAGAAAAATTTATTGAAGCTTGTCTACAAGTTGTAAAAGCTAATGAAGCTTTTGTACCACCTTATGGAACTGGAGCAACTTTATACTTAAGACCTTATGTCATAGGAATTGGAGACAACCTTGGAGTAAAACCAGCTCCTCAGTATCTCTTTGGAGTGTTCTGTTCACCAGTTGGCGCATACTTCAAAGGAGGACTAGCTCCTGTTAACTTTACAGTATCTGATTATGATAGAGCCGCTCCTTCAGGAACAGGTGCAGCTAAGGTAGGAGGAAACTATGCAGGCAGTCTTCTTCCTCACGAGCAAGCTACAAAGAGAGGCTTTGCTGATGCTATATATCTTGATCCAGCAACTCATGTAAAAATAGAAGAAGTTGGAGCAGCAAACTTTTTTGGTATTACAAAAGATGATAAATTTATAACACCAAAATCAGATTCTATTCTTCCAAGTATAACTAAATATTCACTTATGCATGTTGCGAAGGAATATCTTGGCCTTGAAGTAATAGAAGGTGATGTATTCATTGATAAGCTAGATATCTTTAAGGAAGCTGGTGCTTGTGGAACTGCTGCTGTTATTTCTCCAATAGGAGGAATAGAATACAAAGGAAAACTTCACGTATTCCACAGCGAAACTGAAGTAGGTCCTATAACAAGAAAGCTCTACGATACACTTTGCGGCATCCAATTCGGAGATGTAGAAGCTCCAGAAGGATGGATAGTAGAAGCCAAATAATTTAAAATAAAAAAATAATTCAAGGTGTGACACTGTGACCTTTAGCGCGGTACAGACATGTGCAGCAGGAACATTTCGAATGGCACACAAAAATTAAGGGGAGCATATCAAACTATTGCTCCCCTTAACTTTTATGAACTTATTCTTCAAAAGCCAAATTACGATATTGAGCCGGTGTTCCCCAGTTCTCAATCCTGTTGTATTCAGGATAACTAGAAATAAAATGTACAATTATAGGAGCAAGGTCTAGACTAGGATGTGTGTTAAAAAACTCTCTATCTCCATATCTTATTGCTTGAAGGGCAAGCGGAAGTTCTCTTCTAAAAACCGCATTTCTAATACTGGCATCTACTTCTGTACGTCCGTCTACATATAAGTACACTGCATAAATATATCTACCTCCAACAAACTGCCATTCAGCTAAAACCTCATCCCTATCAGGGTTAATTCTTTCATAAGCATATGTTGGTCCAATTACAAGATACAATTCTCCGCTTACATCAGAATGGGTGAGTGTATACCTTCTCGGAATAACCGGATATTCAGGAGTAGCCATTCCCCTATATTCTACATAAAGCTTATCGGGATTGAATTTAAACAATATCCTCCACCTTCTTTTTATAAAACTACATCACTTTAGTATATGAGGCTTTATAATTTTTGGTGTAAAATTAATTTCTATGTTTTATTTTAATCAGTGTGCCACAGGGACGTTTCGTATGGCATAAAACAATGTGCCACGCGAAACGTCCCCGTGGCACAAGAATCTATATGGCTTCGTCATCTAAATTTGCGCCAGTGAACTGGCTGTTATAAAGTTCTGCATAGAAGCCGCCTTTTTCAAGAAGCTCATTATGGTTTCCTTGTTCAATAATAGTTCCATTATTCATAACAAGAATTAAATCTGCATCACGAATGGTAGAAAGTCTGTGCGCAATAACGAAGCTTGTTCTTCCCTTCATTAAATTAGCCATGGCCTTTTGTATTTGAAGTTCAGTTCTAGTATCTACACTTGAAGTAGCTTCATCTAGTATTAATATTGCAGGATCTGCAAGTATTGCACGAGCAATAGTTAGAAGCTGCTTTTGGCCTTGAGAAATATTTGAAGCTTCCTCATTGAGTATTGTATTGTACCCTTCTGGAAGTGTTCTTACAAAGTGATCAGCATGGGCTGCTTTAGCTGCTCTAATAACCTCAGTTTCTGTAGCACCTTCACGTCCATAAGCTATATTATCCTTTATAGAACCATTAAACAACCAAGTGTCCTGAAGTACCATACCAAACATCTTACGAAGTTCTCCACGTTTGATATCTCTTATGTCTACTCCATCTACAGTTATCTTTCCACCTTGGATTTCGTAGAATCTCATTAAAAGATTAACTAGCGTAGTTTTACCTGCACCAGTAGGTCCAACAATAGCTATTGTCTGACCAGACTTTACGTCTATATTCATATCTTCTATAAGAGTCTCATTTTCTTTGTATCCAAATTTAACATTTTCAAATTTCACTTCACCCTTAGGTGCTTCAATACTTTCTGCATTAGCTTTATCAGCCAATTCTTCCACTTCATCTAGCACTTCAAATACACGCTCTGCAGCAGCAACAGTGGATTGAAGAATATTTGCTATATTTGCAGTTTGAACTATTGGTTGGCCAAACTGTCTTGCATATTGTATGAATGCTTGAATATCACCTAATTCAATTTTCTTCTTAGTAACAAATATACCACCAACAACACATACAATTACATAGCCAATATTATTGATAAAACCCATAAGCGGCATAATTATACCTGACATAAATTGTGCTTTCCAACCTACATTGTATAAATTATCATTTATTTCATTAAACTCAATTTTAGCTCTTTCTTCATGACCAAAGGCCTTTACTATCTTATGACCAGTATACATTTCTTCTACATGACCATTTAAATTTCCTAAAATCTTTTGCTGGTCTTTAAAATACTTTTGTGATTTTTTAGCTATAGTCATTGTTGTAAATATAGAAAGTGGTAAAGTTATAATAGTTACTAGAGTTAGCCATGGACTTATAGAAAGCATCATTATAATAACACCTATTATTGTTACAAGTGATGTTATAAGCTGAGTTAAGCTCTGCTGTAAAGTAGTAGATATTGTGTCTATATCATTAGTTACACGGCTTAATATTTCACCATGAGTTTTAGAATCAAAATATTTTAGTGGAAGCTTATTTAGCTTTTCATTTACGTCATTTCTCATATCGTAGACAGTCTTTTGAGCAACGCTTGCCATAATGTACTGCTGAATATATGAAAAAATTGAACTTACTACATAAAGACCTATAAGTAATAATATTATGCGTCCAATATAGGTAAAATCCACTTTTGGAGCATGCTTGCTTATAAAAGTCCATACCTGCGAATCCATATTGCTTGCATCCATTTTAGGAGCACCTTGCTGTGCAGCCTTTGGATTTGCCATCATATCAGTAATTGTCTTTCTAAGTGAATCTGGAAGGTCCGGCATTTTTAAAAGGTTTGGTATATTCTTAGGTGCAAAGAGCACCTCCTTTGCGTAAGTCCCCTTGGCCATTAAGCCTTCAAATAATTTTGTAGTAGCCTTTCCCATAATCTTAGGTCCTACAATGTTAAAAATTGTACTTAGAATTGCAAATATAAATACCACAACCAGTTTTAATCTTCTAGGCCTCAAATAGACCATTAGCCTCTTTACAGTTCCCTTAAAGTCCTTTGCCTTTTCTACAGGTCTTCCCATTGGTGGGCCACCATGTGCTCCAGGTCCTTTACGCATTCCTCTGGAATGCTTTTGTTCTCTATTTTCACTCATATTATCCCTCCTTCTCTGTCTAAGCTAATTCCTCTTCACTAAGCTGTGAAGATACAATTTCACGATATACTTCATTACTGCTTAACAGTTCTTTATGAGTTCCCATTCCTACAATTTGTCCTTCATCTAGAACTATTATTCTGTCTGCATCCATAACAGTTGAAACTCTCTGTGCTACTATAATTGCAGTGGCTTCTTTAATCTCGCTCTTTAATGCTGCCCGCAACTTTGCATCTGTCTTAAAATCAAGAGCTGAGAAGCTATCGTCAAATATATATATTTCAGGTCTTCTAACAAGGGCACGAGCAATAGAAAGTCTCTGCTTTTGACCACCAGAAACGTTACTTCCACCTTGCGCTATTTCTGAATCAAAACCATCTTTCATATTAGAAATAAACTCCATAGCCTGAGCTACTTCTGCTGCATTTTTAATCTCTTCTTCAGTAGCATCTTCTTTGCCATACTTTATATTTTCAGTAATAGTTCCACTAAATAATACAGCTTTTTGTGGTACAAATCCTATTTTTGTTCTAAGAGCTTCCTGAGTCATGCTTCTAACATCTACTCCATCAATAAGAATGTTTCCACCTTCAATATCGTAGAATCTAGGGATAAGGCTTATAAGTGTTGATTTACCTGAACCGGTACCCCCTATAATTGCCGTTACCTCACCTGGCTTTGCACTGAAGCTAATATTCCTTATAGCAGGTTCTTCTGCCCCAGGATAACTAAAGGTGACATCCTTAAACTCAATATATCCTCTTTGCTTTTGCACATTATCTGGCTGCTTTGGATCAATAATCTCTGGCTCCATTTCTAAAACTTCATTTATTCTAACAGCTGAAGCCTGAGCACGAGGAATCAATACGAACATCATTGAAACCATTATTAGTGAGAACATTATTTGTGTTGCATATTGAATAAAAGCCATCATAGCTCCCACCTGCATGTCCCCTTGGTCTATACGGATTCCTCCAAACCAAATAATTGCCACACTTGTCAAACTCATTATTAACATCATTAAAGGCATCATTGCAGCCATTATTAAATTTACCTTGATAGCATTGTTTGTAAGATCTTCATTGGCGGCTACAAAACGCTTTTTTTCATCATCAATTCTATTAAAAGCGCGTATAACTCTAATCCCAGTAAGATTTTCACGTACAACTAGATTAAGCTTATCTATTTTAACCTGCATTGCTTTAAATAGAGGTACTCCTTTTGATGCTACAAAGGCAATAACCCCTACAAGTAGTGGAATAACTACTACCAAAACCCAAGATAGTCCCTTATCCTTTTGAACCGCCATAATAATACCGCCTATGCACATTAATGGTGCACTAATCATCATACGCATTATCATAACAGTAACAGTTTGAACTTGTGTTATATCATTAGTAGTTCTTGTAATCATAGAAGAAGTACCAATTTTATCAAACTCATTAAGTGAAAAGCTTTCTGCTCTTTCAAATACTTTTTTTCTTAAGTCTCTTCCAAATTTCATTGCTGTTTTTGAAGCAAGTAAGCTTGCTATGATTACACATACTGCACTGCCACCTGCAACAAGCAGCATGAAACCTCCAGTTTTTATAATATAGCTTGTATCCCCATTATAAATTCCCTTATCAACTATGTCTGACATTAACGTAGGCAAATATAGTTCTGCCATGGACTGAAGAAAAAATAGCATTACTACTGCAGCTACTGTGGCAGCATAAGGTTTTAAGAACCTAAACAACTTAATCATTAATCATCATCTCCTGTCAAATAATATGCAACTTAGTTAGTCGTCTGAATATCTAAAATTGATATTTTCCTCATCTGAATTTACAAGATTATCTCTCATCTGCATAAGCAGTCTGCGCATAATAATCTTTTCTTCTTCTGTAAAATTACTAAACATTTTTTCATTTATCTGCTTCATTATATCTGCGCATTCTTTGCAAACTTCTTTCCCTTTATCAGTAATGTATACTCTTGATACCCTTTGGTCATTAAGATCCTGCTTTCGCTCCACAAGCCCTGATTTTTCTATTCTACCAAGCATAACTGTGGCAGTTGCTGGTTTTATACCAAGCCTTTCAGCAAGCTCCTTTTGATTTTGACCATCCTTATGGTATAGTGCAAATAACATTGGCGGCTGCCCAGGATAAACCCCTACCTTATCCAACATTTTTTGAGTACGGTGATGGTGATATCTTATAACCTGACCAAATACTGCGTATAAGGAATCACGATTCATACAATCCATTCTTCATTCCTCCAATTTAATTAGCTGACTAACAATATCTAATATTATCATCAGTGTCATCATTAGTCAATAGAGCTACATAATTTTAAATAAATGTACACAATTTTAAATAAACTTCTTCTTATTCATTTATCTTAATCATATTATCAATCCTTAGTTTTCCATAAATTCGTAATATTTTTACAAAATTAAATAATTGTTAATAGACATTATCTATTTGCAATGATACAATGAATTATCATTCTCAAAATGATTATTCAAAAATAAAAAGCATTTATTTTTAATGCTTTATTCAAGGAGATTATAAGCAATGAAATTTATTAATTTCTTGGAGAAAAATATCAAAGAAATTGTTAAAAACCGCTTTTTTGTTACTGCAGCAATAGGAACACTTCTTGAGTTTATTTTTTTCATATTGCTTTTATCAGACGGCAATGCAATAAGTATAAACTTTAAAACTGCAATTCTAGGTGTCCCTTCATTTCTGGTTTATATATGCTTCGCATTAATACCCTATTCCTTCAGTTTTTTATTTAAAGGTAGAGGGCAAAAGATTTTTATTATTATTACAAACCTTTTCATATCTTTACTACTGATATTTGATTTATGGTATTACAGAAGCAATAGCTCCTTTTTAAATTTTTATATGCTTGATATGACCAGTAATCTTGATGGGCTTTCCTCCAGCATATTGGCTATGTTTAGGCCTATAGATTTAGCCTTTTTAACACCCTTATTAGTTTTGATAATTATGTTTTTTAAAAATACACATGAATATAAAGGCTTTAGAATAGATATAAGTAAGTTTTGTTTATTATTTTTAATCCCATTACTATATCTAGGTTATGATCATATAAAAGTTGACAAATACCAGAGGGGTTACGCGTATCAGTATTTATTTAGAAGAACTTGGTCCCAAAACCTGATGATGTACAGTTTATCTCCTATTGGCTATCACCTCTTTGATTATTACAACTATATTGAGGACAAAAAGCCTTATGTAATGTCTAAAGAGGAACAGGACAAGATTAATAATTATTATGCATCAAAGGAAAAGCCACTTCCAAACAATGAATACAGCTCTATTTTTAAAGGCAAGAATTTAATAGTTCTTCAAGTAGAGTCTATGGAGAACTTTATTATTAACCAAAAGATTGATGGGCAAGAGATTACACCTAATTTAAACAGGCTGCTAGGAAGTTCTCTATATTTTTCAAATTATCATGAGCAGACTCTTAATGGTACAACCTCTGATGCTACCTATGTTTCAAATACGTCAATGTTTCCTACCCTGAGCGGTAACAACAATTTTAATTATCCTTTTAATGATTATAATTCACTGCCAAAGCTATTAAAGCAGCAAGGGTATAATACCTACTCCATGCATGGTGAAAAGGGCACTTATTGGAATTGGATTACTGCAGAGAAGCATTTGGGCTTTGACACTTGTTTAGATATTTCAAAATTTAATAGCAACGACATTTTAGGCCTGGGCTTAAGCGATAAGAGCTTTTTATCCCAAGCTGTAAATAAAATTCAGGTGCAAAAGCAGCCTTTTTACACTTTTATGATAACTCTCACAAGCCACAGCCCTTTTAGCATTCCAGCTGGTCAGATAACTATAAAGCTTCCAGATTATCTAAAAGGCACAAAAACAGGCGGATTTATTGAGAGTATACACTATACGGATGCAATGATAGGAAGTTTTATTGAGGCTTTAGATGAGAAGGGCTTACTAGATAATACTGTTGTAGCTATCTACGGAGATCATGAAGGGCTTCATAAATTTTTTAATGAAGATGTTCAGGGGATTAAGAATATACCAGACAGCTGGAAAAATAACGATAGAAGAATACCTCTAATAGTATATTCAAAAGGAAGTACAGGCAAGGAAATCAAGGTCAATGGTGGACAAGTAGATTTTCTTCCAACCATAAGCTATTTAATGGGTATAGACGAAAACAAGTACTCAAATACAGCCTTAGGACGAAACCTTCTTAATACAAATAAAGATTATGTAGTTCTAACAAATAGAACCTATAGAGGTACACCTATTTCAACGCAAGAAGAACAAAAGTATATAGATGTTTTAGGCACTTCAAACTTAATGATTAAAACTAATTATTTTAAAGGAAGGTAGTACAAGCATGAATACTTCTTTAGAACAAGACTTGCTTCTAGAACAAATTCCAATTACTTCTCTGGACATACCTATTAAAGAGACAATACATGAAAAAGTACCTGCAGCAATTAATACTAGTTCGATTTCAATGTATTTAATGCTTTCTGTATATTTATTAATTCCAATCTTGTCAGTAGAAGGACTGATAGGCTGGTCAATAGGTATAATAGGAGCCTACAAGACAGTAAATATCTATAGAAACCCTGAAAAAGCTGACAGTAAAAAAGCATTAAGGCTTTTGGCTATAAATGTAGCTGTAGCACTTATCTATAATATTTTGGTATATTATGTTACAAAAATTCTTGTATCAAAACTTGCATAGTTCGCATTAAAAAAGTGGTGTCTAGGTTAGACACCACTTTTTAATGCTTTGATCTCTTTTTTATGTTTACCTTGTTAACTCTACTTTTAATTTCTTCAATAGCTGTTCCAAACTTCTTAGAAGTAATTTGCGGATAAGCTCTTAGTAAGGCCTTATGTCTTAAACTTACCCTACTTGCCATTCTCTCTTTTATATCCATTAAGTGGCTTACTCTAAGCTGAATATTTTCTTTTGCTTCAGTAGTCAGCTTCAATTCTCTAAGCTTTTCTACATTATTTTTGGTTTCAACTAATACTTCCTGTAAATCAATAAATAGTTTTCTAAAGGTAATAAGGCTGTTTATTGTAAGTGCAATATCTACAATCAGCAATATTAGCAATATATGATATAAAATCTCACTATTAAAATAGGAAAGCCAGGTTGTAAATTTTGAGACTTGTACATTTATTACTTTTAAAAATATTATGGAAATAAAACCCCATATAATTGAAAAGCGCACACATATATAGCCTTTAAAATTAAACTTCTCATCTGAATAGTCCCACCATTTTGTATTAAAAAATGCTTCAAGAAGATACCCAGTTATAAGCTCCAATAGTGATGCTATAATAGCTCCCCCTACAAAAACATACAAGATATTTTCACTTATGGGTGTTAAAAATAAAATAAGCAAAACAGCAGTTATCCCATATATAGGACATAGTGGTCCATTGAGGAACCCCCTGTTTACAAATCTCTTTTGCTTATACAGATGATAAAGCACCTCTAATCCCCATCCTAAGAAGGCATAAGTTATAAAAGAATAAAACAAATAATAATATGTATTCAACCTTCATCATTCCTTGCTCAAAATATATCTTTAATAACTGTATTAAGGTATGCATAGCTTTATGTCAGCAACTTTTTTATTCCACATCTAAACTAATACTTCTGTGATTATTTGCTTTAATAATATCGGAAAGCATCTTTACAACTCTAGGTTTTTTCATAAGGTTTGTAAGCTTTGCACTATTACTTTCCTTTTCATTTTTATCAACTTTAAGTTTATTATCTTTATCAAGTGATATACTAACTAATTTCTTCTCATCTGTATTGCTTTTGCTCTTATCCTTATCAGTTTCCGTTTTATTATAAGCTTCGCAGGAAGTTTTCCATCTCTTCTTAAATGCTTCCTTTTCATCCTTACTAAGTGAATAATCAAAGCGCTGTCCGTCTATCACTACCCACTTTTTAGTTCCATCACAGCCTATTTCATCCCACTTATTTGCTGGATTCTTCATAGAATAATCCATTACCTGATTAAAGGTTCCTTTATCTATTTTCACTGTTGTATCTGCAGCTGTTCCAATATCAGCTTTAAAGCCAACTGCACTTGAAATAGTACTGCCATTTATTTTTGTAGAATCGTCTAAAAGACTTTTTGTCTTTGTGTTTCCTGTAGACTTTATACCTCTAGAATAGATACTTCTACCCTCCGAATAACTTGTCCTATTATTTTGTGTTCTCCCATATGACCCTCTTATATAACCAAAGTTCATTTTTACCCCCAAAATTAACATAATAATTAATACATTTATGCCAATTATACCATATTTCTTCAAATTTCTCCACTTAATATCATTAGTAGAGTCTCACTATCACAAACATTAGTAATCTAGTAGCCCCTAATATTTAAGAAAGGTTATTGCAAACCTAGTGCCATGTCCTAATTTACTTTGAACCTCTATTACTCCGTTATGAGCTTCAATTATTGATTTTGCTAGTGCAAGCCCTATGCCAACAGAATCACTTTTTCTGGAGGTTTTTACTTTATAAAAGCGCTTAAATATATTAGGCAAATCCTCTTCACGTATTCCTTCACCAGTATCCTCTATAATTATTCTTCTATAAATAGGATTCTCTATAGCTTCAATACTAATTGATCCTCCTTCTCCAGTATGCTCTATACCATTTTTAATAATATTGATTAATGCTTCTTCAAGCCAAAGCCTATCATGCTCAAATACTATTTCACCTTTTTCTATAAACTTCACATGAACCTTGCCTTCAGCAGCCTTACTATCTAGTGCGTCTACTGCTTCCTGTATAGTATCATTAAGGCTCTGCTGTTCTTTATCCAGCTCTATAGCCTTAGCATCAAGCTTAGCAAGCTTAAGAATACTTTGAATGAGCCACTTCATCCTCTGTAATTGGTTTTGATTATCTATAAGAAACTTCTCTCTCTGTTCCTTACTTAATTCCTTATTTATCATAATATCGTTGTATATAATCATAGAAGAAAGCGGAGTTTTAAGCTGGTGGGATATATCTGATATTAGTTCAGCCAAAAACTGCTTTTCTTTTTTAAGCTCACCAATGTTATTCCTGATGATTTCCCTCATAGAATTAAAAGCTACAGCAAGCTTAGAAAAGTCTCCTTCCTTAATCTCGCTTATTGTTAGATCATAATCTCCCTCTACTACTTTTTTTGCCCCAATAGTAAGCCTTCGTACTCTTTTGTAAAAAACACCATACTGCAAATAATTAAATATAAAAAGTATAGCAGCCATAGCTATAAACAAAACGGCTATAGAAATATTGTCCTTTTTTACAGTTGTATTTACATAGGGAAAGAGTTCATTTTCAAGGGCATCACTTAATCCGTACTTTGCCAATATGACTTTGCCCTTTACAGCATCTTCCTCATTAACACCTTTAGTTACAATTGGCATAATACTCTTTTCAAGGGATGGGTCTGCTTCTATTACCCTGGCAGTAACAGCACCAATACTCTTTATATAATCTTCCTTTAATCTCTCATTATGCACTTTTAAAATACCAATCTGTAGGATTAAAAACAATGCCATTAAAGAAACTAAAACAGCTGAGCTCTTCTTAAGCTCTGAATTTATAAAATATCCCTTCATCACTACCTACCATCCTTAGCAACATCCTTATTCCATTTATAACCTAACCCTCTTTGAGTCACTATATACTCTGGTTCTTTAGGATTATCCTCAATTTTTTCTCTAATTCTCTTTATGTACACAGATAGCGTATTTTCATCAAAAAAAGCCTCTGCCCCTTCTGTAAGCTCCTTTAATATTTCATCTCTCTTCATGAGCACATGGGGTTTTGACATAAATATGAGCAAGAGTCTATATTCCTGTGCAGTAAGTACTATATCCTTTTCATCTTTCTTCACAACTGCAGTAATTATGTCAACTAATATATTTCCGCTCTTAAGCTTACCACCTTCAGCAGCAGGTCTTGAATTTCTCCTTAGAAGCGCTTTAACCCTTGATAAAAATTCTCTTACTCCAAAAGGCTTTGTTATATAATCATCTCCACCAATTTCAAGGCCTAAAACAATATTAACTTCATCATCAAGTGCAGTTAAGAACATAATTGGTACATTACTCTTAGTTCTTACATACTTGCATAATTCATAGCCACTTCCATCTGGCAGGTTCACATCTAATATAAGCAGGTCAAACTGCTCAGTTTCATATGCACTTTTGCTTTCCGCAACTGTAGCTGCTCTTATGACCTCATAACCCTCATCCTTAAGTGTAAATTCAATAGCAAGTGCTAGTGAATCATCATCTTCAACTAATAATAGTCTATTCATACAACACACCTCACAATATATGATACAATTAAGGGTTCAATAAGCTATTACCTCATTGAACCCCTTAATAAATTAAATCTTAAATTGATCTACAGCAGCATTCATATTTTGAGCCTTATTCGTTAAGCTCATAGAAGTAGCTGCAATCTCTTGAGAGGAACCACTTAATTCCTCAGTAGCTGCTGATATTTCATCTGTAGCTGCTGAAATTTCCTCCGCCATATTCAGTACTGATTCTGCACTCTTTATGATTTTTTCTTTTTCTGAATCAATAACAATAATGCTTTGGCTTATTCTGCTTATCTTTGGCAGCGCATCTTCTATATCTGTCATTATATCCTTAAAGGAATCTACTGACTTTGTTATGATTTCAGTTTGCTCATTTAGCTTCTCATTCATACTATCGGAACTCTTTATAACGTAATTACTCTCGTTTGAAATAGCATCAACTAATTTATTTATACTCAAGGATGAAGTCTTAGATTGCTCTGCTAGCTTTCTAATTTCGTCTGCTACTACAGAAAAACCTCTTCCTGCTTCCCCTGCACTAGCTGCTTCAATAGCTGCATTAAGAGCTAAAAGATTAGTTTGATCTGCAATACTGTTTATTATATTTGTTATTACATTAATTTGAGAAAGCTGATCACCAAGGGACTTTATTCTTTCACTTACATTACTAAAGGATGTCACTATTTCTTTTATAGCTCCATCAAGCACCTTTAAGTCCTCATCACTAACCTTTGCCTTAGAATTTATTGAATCTATCTTTGTACTAACATCTTCAATGGCGTTAGCTGCCTCATCTATCTTATTTCCGAAGTTCTCTAAAGCAGAATTTACACTTTCAAGTTCCTGTACCTGAGCATTGGTGCCCTTAACTGAATTTTCTATAGCTACAGCAACATTTGAGGAAGATGCAGCTAATTCTTCGGAAACAGCTGATAAAGCCTGTGAACTTTCCATAACCACACTGGAATCCTCTTTCACAATTTTAATGGAGTCTCCTAGCTTTAGCTTAAACTCATTTATGGCCTCAGCAATGCTTTGTATTTCATCCTTGCTAGTTACACTCAATGCAGTTGTTAAATCCCCAGCAGCCATCTTTTCAAGTGCATCTTGTATTTTTCTTACGTTAAAAGCCATTATTCTTGAGAACAAATAGCTTCCTAATGTTGATAAAAGCACTATTATAATTCCCGCCATTAAAATAGCCATAAACATTCTGTCCTTTATACGAACAAAATCAGTTACATCCTTATCTACACCAACAAATGCGATTATTTTACCAGAGGAATTTTTAATTGGAGCATATCCTGATATAAATGTTCCATTTTCATCTTTAACCGGCTTTTTTGTATAGACCTGCTGTCCCTCCAAAGCCGTTTTCATCTCATCTTCTAAATTATAGGTTTTTCCTGGCTGTTCAGTATTCACTAAAGATCCATCCACTAAATAATATGCATTTTTATCATCTGCTTTACTCATAGTATATATAAATTTTATATCTTTATCATTCTTATACTTTACCAAAGCCTGTTGAATATCTTTATATTCATTACTATCCATAGACTTATTATTGATTACCTTTTCTAGCTTGTCCCCATCTATGGCACTAATAGCTTGAGATGCACTATTTTTAGCATCTAATTGAAGTTTAGAAAACTCCGAATTAAAAATAAAAATATTCAGTGCTATTAACAGCGACATTGAAATAACCGATATGAATCCTACAAATTTTAAAATTTTTAATCCTAGTTTTCCCATAATCGTCATCTCCTCCAATTAGTTCATGCTAAACTTGTAAAGTTTACAACTAATTAATCATATTTTTTATACAATCATACATCAATTATATAACAAAAGCGTGTGAAAAGTATAACAAAATAAGTATAAATTTATTACAATTTCTAAGGAAGTTTTTTTACTTTATTACAGCTTAAATAAAAGGATACTTCATGCATACAAAATGCATTAATATCCTTCTATTAAACTTAGCTTTCTTATATTTTTTTAACTAAAAATCTTCTCTTATAGTATCAATAAGATTTTCCTTTTTAATTCTTGAAAGTGGTGATAATACTGACAGGTATCCTATAACTAAAGCTGCTGAACCTGCTATAGCTATTGCTCCCCATGGTATAGTCCAACCTAATTCCCTAACATCATTCAAACCTCTAAACATCATGTATGATAATCCGCAGGATATTATTGAACCGTATATTGTTCCTACTATACCATACAAGAGACCTTCAAGTATAATCATTTTCCTCAAACCCTTTTGAGTCATTCCTATAGATTTTAATGCTGCAAATTCTCTCTTTCGCAGTAGTATATTTGTTGTAAGAGTATTTATTATATTGACACTTCCTATTAAGGATACAACTACAACAAAGCCATAAATTAATATCTGAATCATCAATGAACCGGTCTTGCTCCTTCTATTATTATCAATATTATTTACCAATTGTAATGAAGGATTAGATCTTATAGTATTTTCAATTTCTGTCTTTGCTGCTTCTTCCTTTTTAATATCTTTAATTTTAATATTTAGGTTTACAGGTTTAACTTCAGCATTTTCCACTAATGATTTAGCTACAGCATCAGTAGTAATTAACTTTAGTCCGCTGCTATTTCCTCTGTAGTTAAAAGGTTCATCCTGCAAAATTGCCATAACTTTAACCTTTTTTACATTTCCCTTACCAAAGTCCAGCTTCTTTTCCCCTTCTTTTACTGGATTAAAATATTGCAGGTCTATCTCGTCTCCAACCTTTAAATCAGCAACAGAACCATAATAATTCCTCTTTGTCTTATCATTGTGAACAGTGCTCTTTCCAATCAAAATTACACCATTTTCACTATTGAGCTTCTCTATATCTATATTCCCTGATTTCAAGAACTTTTTAGCAACTTCCATAGAGTCTTTATCATAAACTACTACGGAACTACTAATAATAGACTTTTCACTTCCATTTATGGTTGCACTCTTATAAATTGTACCTATATCCTGAACTTCTTTAACCTCACTAGCTTTACTTACTGCAGCATCAAAGGTATAAGCATTATAAATTTCATAAACCTTATCTACAGTACTTAAGGCCTTTATATTGTCTACAAGCTTATGGTCTATTGCCATATTCTTTTCAGTGGATTCTTGATCCCTTACCACTGAAAAATGAATATTTTTTGATTCATTTGGGCTGGAGGATATAGTTAAAGTCATATCCATAAAGGATTTAAAGGTAACAAATAAAACTACACTTATTACTATTGAAAATACAGTAACTCTATATCTTTTTCTATTTCTTTTAATATTTTTGGCAGCCATGGCTCCTTCAAAGCCAAATATCTTTTCTACAATTTTATTTTTTCTTTTCTTTATCTTTTCCTTAGTAATAGTTGCTCTACTGCTAATAGCAACTAGTGGCGATATTCTTCCAGCGAAAACAGCCGGTATTAATGCTGATATATATATGGATACTGCTCCTACAGCAGCGCTTAATGCTAAAATTTGTCCATCTATTACAGGCTTCATACCTAACACTGTATCTGCACCAATAAGTTTAAAGGTGATATTAATTCCATAGATAGCTATGATGCCGCATAACAGCCCTAAAGGCACTCCTATAATGGCCAGCGCTGTGGCTTCTCTAAGCACTATCCTTCTAATCTGCTTTGGCGTAGAACCTACAGCTCTTAATAGTCCAAACTGTTTAATTCTCTCTACGATACTTATCTGAAATGAGTTATATATTACAGCTATAGTTGCTATTACAACAATTGCTATTATTATGCCTATGGTTAAATATAATCCCCCAAGGCCTGAGCCATCACTAGTTGCACCAAGTACAGATAGTAAATATACATTTTCTATAACCTTATCCTTTTGCCCTAGCTGTTTCAATTCTTTTACTGCATTTTTAAGATTAGTTTTTGAACTTACTTCAACTAATAACGCAGAATTTTTCTTGTCTATAGTATTATTTTTAGTTAATATAACCCCTTTATTTTCCATCTGATCTTGTACAACATCTTCTAATATACCTACCAAGGTATATTCTTTGTTATTAAATTTAATTTTGCTTCCTACTTTTGCATTTTTATCTATTTGGCTCAAAACCCACTTCTCTATAGCCGCTTCGTTTTGATTCTGTGGCAGCTTGCCCTCCTTTGCTTTATAGGGCATAAGCTCAAGGGCTTTATCTGTAGCTACTACTTCATTAACAGTGAGCTTTTCACTTACTTTAACCCCTTCTCCAATTCCATAAAACCCGTATCTGCCCACCTTAGGATTGTTAATCACCTTAGAAACTAAATCCTCATTTGTATCTAAATACATTAAATGATATGAACCATAAGTATCCTTCATACTATTAATTTCCGATACTTGTATACCTTTAAAGAAAAGTCCAATTGAAGATATAAGCGCTACAGATAATATAATTCCTATTAAGGTAAGCAGGCTTCTTTTTTTATTTGCCTTCAGGTATCTGCCTGTAAGCTGTTTATAGCTATTTATCATTACTACTCCCCCCTGCTAGTTGTTCTTCAGATGTTTGTCTGAAACTATTTGTCCATCTTCAATAGTGACTATTCTGTCAGCCATAGAAGCAATGTTAATATCATGTGTAATAAGTATTAAGGTCTGGTTATACTTTCTTGCTGTAAACTTTAATAGTTCAATAACTTCTTTAGAATTCTTGCTGTCAAGATTTCCAGTAGGTTCATCTGCAAGTATTATTGAAGGCTTATTAAGAAGTGCCCTTCCTATGGAAACCCTTTGCTGCTGTCCACCTGAAAGCTCTGAAGGCAGATGACTTTTTCTCTCTGTAAGTCCTAAAATTTCTATAATCTCATCTAAATATTTTTTATCAACCTTATCATTGTCTAGTAGTGCTGGCAGTGCCACATTTTCTTCTACATCTAAAACAGGAATCAAATTAAAAAACTGAAATATAAAACCAATCTTTCTTCTTCTAAAGATAGCAAGCTTTTCTTCTTTATAATCATAGATGCTTTCACCATCAATAATAACCTTTCCGCCTGTAGGCCTATCAAGTCCTCCTAGTAGATGCAGCAGCGTACTCTTTCCTGAACCTGAGGCTCCAACAATAGCAACAAATTCCCCTTTATTTACAGAAAAATTGATATCCTTTAATGCCTCTACTATGTTTTCTCCCTTACCATAGGTTTTATTTAAATTTTCAACCTTTAATATTTCCATTTGTTTATCTCCCCTTTTCCTTATCAAAACTATATTTTAATTATAGCCAGTAAAATCAGCTCTCACCATGTCAGCTAGCTTACATAATAAAAGGTTATCTTACAATTTAGTAAGATAACCTCCTATATAGTAATTTAAATTTTAAACTTTCCTGCTGAATCCATCATATTTTGTGCTTTACTAGTTAGATTTATGGAAGCTGCTGCAATCTCCTGTGAAGAAGCACTTAGCTCTGAGGAAGCTGAGGATATTTCCTCTGTAGCTGCGGATATTTCCTCTGCCATCTGCAGCACTGACTCTGCACTTTCCATAATTTTATCCTTTTCTGTATTAATAACAATAATATTTTCACTAATCCTGCCTATCTTTGGCAGCGCCTCTTCTATATCTATCATTATGTCTTTAAAGGATCCTACAGACTTAGTTATAATCTTAGTTTGCTCCTTTAGCCTTTCATTCATACCATTAGAACTCTTTATAACATAATCACTTTCACTTGAAATAGCTTCAACCAAACTGTTTATACTTGAAGATGAAGTTTTAGATTGCTCAGCAAGCTTTCTAATCTCATCTGCTACTACAGAAAATCCTCTTCCTGCTTCTCCTGCCCTGGCTGCTTCTATAGCTGCATTAAGTGCTAAAAGATTAGTTTCATCCGCTATATCATTTATCAAGTTTGTTATTACATTAATTTGTGACAGTTGGTCCCCAAGTGCTTTTATTTTTTCACTTACATTATTGAAGGATAGAACAATTTCTTTTATAGCTCCTTCTAGTACATATAAGTCCTCATCACTAACCTTAGCCTTAGTGTTTATTGCATCTATTTTCAAGCTGACATCACTTATAGAATCTGTAGCCTCCTCCAACTTATTACCAAAGCCCTCCAAAATGGAATTTACATTTTGAAGTTCCTCTACTTGAGCAGTTGTGCTTTTTACCGAATTCTCTATGGATACGGCAACTCCTTCAGAGGAGGCTGCAAGCTCTTCAGATACAGTTGACAATGTTTCTGAGCTTACCATAACCGTATCAGAATTCTCCTTTACAATTTTGATTGAATCTCTAAACTTACCAGCAAACTCATTCAGCGCTTCACCAATACTCTGTATTTCATCCTTACTATTTATATTTAATGTCACAGTCAGATCTCCCTCTGACATTTTATAAAGTGCATCTCTTATACTTCTTACATTAGCTTCAAGAATTCTAGAGAACAGAAAACTTCCTGCTACAGATAAAAATATTATAATAACTGCTGCAATTACCACAGACATAAATATTTTGCTCTTTATATGAATAAAATCAGACACATCCTTATCTATACCTACAATGGCTATTATTTTGCCTGAAGAGTCTTTTACTGGTGCAAATGCAGATAAATATGTTCCGTACTCATCGGTAACTGGCTTCTTTGTATAGGTCTGCTGTCCTTCAAAAGCTAGTTTCATCTCTGGCTGCATATCATAACTTTTTCCAAGCTCTGAATTGTTTACTAATGACCCATCCACTAAAAAATATGCATTTTTATCATCTGTTTTACCCAAAGTATAAATATACTTAATATCCTTATCATTTTTAAACTTAATCATAGCTTGTTGAATTTCTTTATATTCATCACTGTCCATTTTTTTACTGCTATTTACTTTATCAAGTTTGTCCCCATTTATAACGCCAAGAGATTGAACAGCTGAATTCTTTGCATCTATTTGAAGTTTAGTAAACTCGGAATTAAATATAAATGCATTAAGTCCAACAAGTATAGCCATTGAAATAATTGATATTATACCTACCATCTTTAAAATTTTAAAGCCTAATTTACCCATTCTTATTTTCCCCCTAAATTCTCGTTTAAAATTAGAAAAACAACAAAATTGCCAGACATAATTCATTATGCAGTACATAAATGCATTTTTGGTCATAAAAACTGCACAAAAATTATCCACTTTTCTATTATACAGCAAATAAATAGTAACATCGACTATTTTTGGAAGTATTAAGATAAAATTTTAACAAATTTAAGAATTTCTTAATTTTTTTAATTTGCCAAAGCTAAAGCATTTATATATCTGCCTTTGTAGCTAAGTCCATTTTGCATTGATTTTTTAATGTTCATTAAAACTAACACATTATGCTATTAATCTCATATTATATATATTGGAGAAATTTATAAGGAAAAGTGATATATGAATAAAAAGGTTTTATTTTTTGGTGATATAGGCGTAGATGATGCCCTTGCAATTATTTATGCTCATTTGTCCTCACAAATTGATATAGTAGGAATCGTTTCTGAATACGGTAATGCCCCGAGAAATGTTACATTTAGAAATGCCCATTACTTACTTGGTCTTTTAGGAAAAAGTGATATTCCTGTTTTTACAGGTGCTGAAAGACCCCTGTCAGGAGAAATTCCAGTTTTCTATCCAGAAGTACATGGTCCTCAGGGCTTAGGACCAATTATACCTAAAATACCTGCTATTACTCCCAAGGAGAATTTTTTAGAAGTAACAAATTTAATCGAGCAGTATAAGGATGAATTAATCATAGTTGCTACTGGCCGATTAACTTCTTTATCCACACTATTTATTTTATATGGTGATTTGATGAAACATATAAAAGCCTACTATATCATGGGTGGCGCATTTTTAGTACCTGGCAATGTTACTCCTCTAGCCGAAGCTAACTTCTATGGAGATCCCTTAGCTGCAAATATTGTTATGAGTAATGCAAAAAATGCTAATGTCTTTCCCTTAAATGTTACCATGAGAGCATTAGTAATACCTGCCGAGGTAAACTATATAAATCAAAAAGGAAATATAAAGATAATCAAGCCTATGATTGACTATTACTATAACTTTTATCAAAAGCATTACCCAAATATACAAGGTAGTCCAATGCACGATGCCCTTGCTATGAGTGCAGTAATTAATGATACTATCTTTAGATTTGTAAAGCTTCCGGTTCAAGTTGATACCTGTAACAGTATTTCAAAGGGACAAAGTGTTGCAGATTTCAGGCCCTTTCCTGAAGGCCCTACAAATCAACTTCCACAAAACATTGCTTATGATTTTGATTACAATCAGTTTATAAATAGCTTCTTAACAGTAATGACACGACCTTTGGCAAAGTAATAATTTTTGAATAAAGTAAAACTATAAATATATTTAAATATTTATATGACTTTATATAAAGAAAATGCCGCAAACTACTTTCTAATAGTCTTGCGGCACTCTTTTAATCCTCAACTATACATTATTTTTATAAATTCCCCAATACCACCTTAATTTCATTCTGCAATAAGATTATTATTTTTTGCAAATATATTTAATCTCTTAATTTCTTTCTTATCTTCAATTTCGTTCACTATTTTATTATACAAGCTTTTTGCATCTGTATTTCTTCCAAGCTTTATTAGACAATCTATTGTCCAAACAAGACCTTCAGCATAGTGAAATTTCTTTTCGTAGGAAAATAGCTTCTCAAATGTTTTTTCATAATAGTTTACTGCTAGTTCATATTCCTTTAATTTGTAATAGCTATTAGATATAGTAAATAGTACAGTAATCATCTCTTCTGTGTCTAATGTGAATTTATCTAATATCTCTAGGGCCAAGTCTATGGCCCTTTTCCACCTTTTACCTACAAGATGCATTTCCAGTACTTTCATATAATCATTTTTAGTTTTTGGCTTATAACTCTTTTTATAAATAAATGAAGCAATAACAATTATACATCCCGATATTACAATTACACTTCTCATTTTTTATCCTAACCATCCATTATTCTTTAAGTATCATATGCATAAATTAAATCTTTAACAATAGAACCTATCCAATTCCTGCAGAACTAAATTCATCAACTTAAATTATTATTAAATTATAACTAAATTGAAGCGAAATATAAATTATTAATATTATGAACCCTATAATGCTTAATTGGACACTTCTCTTCTTGTATGTAAGCTCTCCACTTTTTTTAAATCTTTTCCCAAGGTACAATGAAAATCCAATAAAAGCAATTGCTAAAATTAATATTAATATTAGTATTACTTGTAGCCAAAACATTTTACCACCGCCTAAAATAAAATTCACAGATGCGGCCCTAGGATATCAATTTAACTATATGTTCTTCTACAATTGCCTGTCTCAAGCTAAAATATCATAAACCACATTGCTATACAGCTTCACAGCTTTTATAAGGTCCGCTTCATTAAAATCAAAATTTGAGCTGTGATGTTCTCCCATTAAGTCACTTCCAAACATGATGTAAGTGGCTTTGCCTCCTGTGGCTTGGACTCTTTCCATCATGTAGGCAATGTCTTCACTAGCTCCAAATTTAACTTTTTCATGGTGAATTTTATTGTAAACTCCCATATGAGCTGCAGCATTTTCAACTATTGCTGCCATTTCTTCATCGCTTATGGCACTAATTGAACTTCCCATATATTTTATATGAACTCTGGTTCCATGCATTTCTGCAGAAGCTTTTAATATCCTCTCTGCATAACTTTTCATGTACTCATTTAGCGCTGTGGTTTCTCCCCTAGTCTCTATGATCATATAGGCCCTTTCAGGAATAACATTTCTTTGCACTCCTGCCTGCAAGCAACCTACATTTATCCTTGTTTCACCCTCACTATTTCTTGGAATTGAGTACAAGTTCATAACTGCTGAGGCAGCTGAAAGCAGTGCGTTATCTCCCTTTTCTGGAGCTGCTGCTGCATGAGAAGCCTTTCCGATAAATTCTGCATCTATCTTAGATGTTGATAAAAATCCGCTGGTACCACATACTAATTCACCTGATTTTCTAGAATTTATTCCAATGTTCCCACTTATTAGAAAATCCACATCCTCCAGTACTCCAGCTTCTACCATGGCCTTAGCTCCTCTAACGCCTTCTTCCGCTGGCTGAAATATTAGTTTCACTGTACCTTTTAGTCTTTCACTAATCTGCGCTAATATTTCAGCTACTCCAAGGCCTATAGCTGCATGTCCATCATGCCCACATGCATGCATAACATTTTTCTCTATGGAAGAAAAGCCTTCTCTGTATGGTTTATGAGAAATATCTTCACTCTCATTAATTTGCAGTGCATCTATGTCAAACCTCAATGCCACAATAGGACCTTTACCATTTCCTACGGATGCGACTACCCCCGTAAAACCGTCTTTCATCTCTTCTGCTATTTTTTTATCTGCACCATAGCTTAAGGCTTTTTTCAGGTTTTCCTTAAGGATAGCTTCCTCAGGTACATCCATCCTAAAAGCTTCCTTAAGAACTTCCCTTCCAAGCTTAACCTCATATCCAAGTTCTATAAGCCTTCGCGCAATTAGTGAAGCCGTTCTAAATTCCATGAACCCTAGTTCAGGATACTTATGAAAATCTCTTCTCATTTCAATAATCTTGCTTTCTATATTATCGGCCAAGCTATTTATTGTTTCATCCATTGTAATCACTTCCCAAGCATTTATTTATGCTAAAATTTAATAGTGCCCAAATTCACAGCCCCCATTTTTTCCATAAAGCTCATCAATAAGAACATACCTGGAATCCCTTTTTTCATAAAGCTTTACTATCCCCTTTGCATGCTGGCCATTCCACAGTTCCGTACGGCTTTTTTCACCTCTAGGATTTTCATGGTTAACCTTACTCATAGATTTCTTGTCACATACAAAGCTGACTTCAATTTTACTTGTTTTATTGGAAACATTTATGTTCCACATAATTATATTTTCATTTTCTCTGAAGTCGACTTCTTGCTTTGAGCCATCAAGTACCTTTAAAAAATCATATTCGTATATCTTTCCTTTATAGGAAAAGTCAGCTAGTACCTTTTCAGTGAATTTAGCTCCAAAAACAACAGGGCACCCTCCCCTTAATTCGAGGCTAGTTTGTTCCATCATATCCCCAGATATTGCACTTTTAAAATTATTGCAGTTAAGCCATATCCATGGATTTGTAAAATCTTTTCCCCTAGCAAGTAATCTTTGCTTTAGCTGATTAGAACTTTTCTCTTCATATAAACTCTTTGACCCCATAAATTCTCGCCCCTATCTAAGAAATTACTAAGCTATTTCATAGCCTTTCTCAATAGCTTAATTTTTTTCTTATTATAAGGTGGAAAAACTAAGCTAATATTAACCTTAGTACTCTTTTTTAGCACACTCTTCATATGTGAGAAGGTTTCAAAGCTCTTATGTCCATGATAGGACCCCATACCTGAATATCCTACGCCTCCAAAGGGCAATAAGGGATTTGCTAAGTGAGTTATAGTATCATTAACACAGCCTCCGCCGTAGGACACATTTTCTATAACCTTTTTCTCTATAATGTTATTTTCAGTAAATAGATATAAAGCTAAAGGTTTAGGTCTGCTATTTATCTTCTTTATGGCTTCATTAATATCTTCGTATTCAATAATTGGAAGAATAGGTCCGAATATTTCATCTTCCATAACCTTATCCTCAAAGGTCACATTATCCAAAATAGTTGGAGCAATGTACTTTTCTTCAACATCGAAGTCTCCTCCTAAAATCACCTTATCCTTATCAATTAAATCAATGAGCCTCTTCATCTGCCTGTCATTTATAATCCTGCCATAATCTGCACTGTCTTTTGGGTTTTCTCCATAAAAGTCTTTTGTTTTTTCTATAAGCTCCTCAATTAATTGCTTTTTCACAGCCCTGTGCACAAGAATATAATCTGGAGCAACGCAGGTCTGTCCTACATTCATAAACTTTCCCCAAGCTATTCTTTTAGCAGCTATGTCTATATTTGCATCTTTATCAACTATGCAGGGGCTCTTCCCCCCTAACTCCAAGGTTACTGGAACAAGGTTTTTAGCAGCTGCCCCCATAACTATCTTTCCAACTCCAATACTGCCTGTAAAGAAAATGTAATCAAAAGGAGCATTTATAAGAGCTGTGTTATTATCTCTTCCTCCTCCAACTACTCTAATGTATTTTTCATTAAAATTATCCACAATAATCTTCTCCACTACAGCTGCTACATTTGGTGTATACTCTGAAGTCTTAACTACTGCACAGTTTCCAGCGGCTATGGCTCCTACTAGAGGCTCAAATATAAGTTGAAATGGATAATTAAAAGGTCCCACTATAAGTACTGTTCCAAAGGGTTCAGGATATATATAGCTTTTTGATTTGAAATGAACTATAGAAGTTCTTACCCTTTTTACCTTTGCCCATTTTCTGATGTTCTTTATAAAATTACCTATACTGTCATATAAAAATCCTATTTCTGTTGCGTAGGACTCAAATTCTGATTTATGCAGATCCTTGTATAGAGCTTCCACAATTGATTTTTCATTTATTTGAATAGCATTCTTAAGCTTTTCAAGCTGTGCTATTCTAAATTCTATACTTCTTGTTTCCCCAGTTTGAAAGTAATCCCTATGCTCTGACAGCATGCTTAATACTTTTTCATTATTCAATATTTCCATAGTGCCCCTCCATTCATATAATGTATATGCTATAATAATCAAACTAATATATTATACTTATCTGAGCTCACAGCTTTTTTCTATTAAGCCTATTAGGACTTTTATTTTCTCTATTGGTTCTTTAAGTGTTAGATAATAAAAGTTCTCGGTACCCTTTTTTTCACTGTCTACTATCCCAGCCTGCTTTAAAGCCTTTAAATGGTGTGATATAGCAGGTCTTGAAAGTGGCATCTTTTCCGTAATCATATTGACATTAAAGCCCTCTTCTCTCTCCGCAAGCACCATAAGTATATTTTGTCTTATTTCATCTGCTAATACTGAAAATAGCGGTATACATTCCCTAAATACATTTAAAATATCTTCTACATCTTTTTCTGTTTTCATATTTTCTCCTATACGTTTATTAGTTTAATCTTTTAAACCATTGTAAAACAACTTCAAAATTATGTCAACTTATTATTGACATAACATGCTTTTAGGATTATAATGAACGTAGTTCATAAAATTAAAATTTATAGTTCTTTAATCATTTTTTATGAACATTACTTTTCATCAGTGTTATAACTTATGAAAAATATCATGTTGTAATTCATGTAAATAGATACTTATGAAGTTAATTTTGAAATCTATTTAGCATGAATTTATTTAAAGTTTTTTATGAACAAGGTTCACATAAATACAAATATCTATTATATTAATGGAGGTTTAATATGAAAAAAAAGAGTTCAAACTTAATACTAATTTTATTTCTACTAGGAATTTTTATGGGAGCAATAGATACAGGAATAGTCTCCCCTGGCAGGGAACTTATACAAAACAGCTTTGGGGTAGATAGAAGTGCAGGTACTTGGATGTTAACATTATACACCCTTGTTTATGCTGTATCCATGCCTATAGTCAGCAAAATGGGAGACAAATTTGGATATAAAAAAGCCTATATATTTGGTATCGCTACTTTTGGTTTAGGTTCATTACTATGTGGTCTTTCCAACTTTTATGGAACCTTTTCCTTTTTCCTAATTTCTCGTGGAATTCAAGCACTAGGCGCAGGTGGAATAATGCCAATTGCAAATGCAGTAATAGGTAACAGCTTCCCTGAAGAAAAGAGAGGAACTGCACTAGGCCTTGTTGGTATGATATATGGAGTAGGAAATATTCTTGGGCCTACACTAGGAAGCAGTATAATTGATTTAGCTGGTTCTAGTCATTGGGGATGGATATTCTTTATAAATGTACCTATCAGCTTAATAATACTATTATTCAGTTATAAATTAAAAAATACAAAAGCAGAAACTCAAAAGCCAATGGATTTAGCAGGTGCAGTAGTGCTTGCTGGGGTAATAAGCAGTATTATGTACGCACTAACTAATTTAGACTTTTTCCACTTTACCACTAGTATAAAAGCAACTAATGTTTATCCATACTTAATAATCTTTGTTGTATTAACTCCATTTATGGTATTTATTGAAAGTAAAGCTAAAGACCCAATACTAAATATAAAATACTTTAAAGACAAGCAAATGTTAACTATATTAATAATTTCCTTTATTGTTGGTATTGGAATGATGGGTATGGTATTTGTACCTCAATTCTCGGAAAATGTATTAAAACTTAAAGCTGGCAGCGGTGGATATCTTGTAACTTTACTTGCAGTATTCTCAGGTGTGGCTGCTCCAGTAAGTGGTAAGCTTATTGATAAAAAAGGTGCTCGCTTTGTTTTATGCTTAGGCTTCCTATTTACTATTACAGGTACCCTATTTCTTGGATTTATAGCTACTAAGCTTTTAAATTTTATAGGCATATTCATAGGCCTTGCTTTAATGGGACTTGGTGTAGGTTTTACAATGGGTGCTCCATTAAACTATCTTGTTCTTGAAACAGTACCGAAGGAAGAAAGCGCCACTGGGCTTGCAACTATGTCTCTTATGAGATCCATAGGACTTGCAATATCTCCAAGCGTAATGATTGGCTTCATTGTTGACGCCGCTAAAAATCTTCAGCCTAAACTTATGGAGGTTTTGGCTGTTGCAATGCCAAAAGGCATGTCTATGCCTGCTGCGACTTCAGGTTCAAGTTCAGGCGCCTTTAAAGCTCTACAAAATGCTGATGTAACTACTATTGTTCCTATGCTTAAAACAGCAATAACCAGCATGGTTCCAAGTCAAGCTAAGCCAATGGTAGCTAAAGCTATTGATCCTATTAGCAATAAAATAGTAGATACCTTCCAATCAGTGATGAATACTGGTTATACTCATATGTTTGTTGCTGCAGCCATTATAGCAGTTTGTGGTTTTAGCTTTACACTAATTCTTAGAGGAAAAGCTGAAGCTGATAATGTAATTGATGACTTTATGCTAAATGAAGACTAATTAAAATAAGGAGTGCTGCAAGATATACTAGCAGCACTCCTCATTATTTTTAACTATTCATATATGCTATAATAGTCCTCGCCCCAATACTTTTGAATAAATTCATCTCTTCCAGATATCTTTCTGTCTTCCTTATATTCCTTAGAACTTTTCTTGTAAAAATCCTGATGGTACTCTTCAGCCTCATAAAACTTCACTGCCTCAAGTATTGGAGTTATTACTTTACCAGGAAATCTGCCTGATTCATCCATAGCCTTTTTAGATGCTTCAGCCTTTTTTCTCTGCTCTTCTGTAGTGTAAAAAATAGCAGTTCTGTAGGAAGGGCCTCTGTCCTGAAATTGACCGCCATCATCTGTTGGATCAACCTGCCTCCAATAAGCTTGAAGCAGCTTGTCATAATCTATTACCTGTGGATCATAGATAACCTTAACAACCTCATAATGCCCGGAAGTTTGTGACTTAACATCCTTATAGGTCGGATTTTCTAAATGTCCCCCTGTATATCCTGATTTTACTTCCTCAATTCCATCTAAAACATCAAAGGGTGAAACCATACACCAAAAGCAGCCTCCAGCAAATATAGCTGTCTCATATTTTTTATCCTTATTATCAAGTACCATTTATAATTACCTCTTTTCTAATAATTCTATTTATATAAGTGAATTTACCTTTTCTAAAAGCTTCATAAAAGCTTCTTCATCCTTTTTCTCTAGATACATATTTACAAGTGAACGAGTGGACATTTTATTTAAACCTTTAAATCCATTTTCTAATATTTCACCTAGAACATTAACAAAGGTTTCATTGCTCTTGTCAATATCCTTCAGCATCTTATTTGCTGTATCCTCAATAATTTCTTTTTTAATAACCTCTTTAAGCTTTTCATTGTACTCCACCATGAATTCTTGTACTTCTTCAGGATATGTTGAAAAATCCTCTGACATTAAATCCTCTATGTTAAACATACTGCCTCCTAAGTTTTACCTTACAATAAATATTCATTTATTATTATGTCTTAATTATATTGATTTTTGTAGAAATTTTCTATACTTATTTAAAGATCACTTAGTAAGCCCTTAATTCTTACAATATATATCCATACAAAATACTAACCTTTCATTTGTTTTCACAATATTGAAAAAATTATATTTGTATTATTCTTCCATGGGGTTTATACTGATAAGTATAAAAGATGAATAAGGGGAGTTTTATGATGGGTGTAAAAAATGAATTGCTAAAAGAAGCTGAGCTTACTAGATCAGTGAATTTATGTGATGAGAGAGGTCAACTGCTTGAAGAAGCTATTGGCTGGTCCAGACAGCCTGTATTTAATTGCAACCTTTCAAAGCATTTTTTACGAAAAAAGAAATGGAACTATTGGTGTGTAACAAATAGCGATTGTCTTTTTTCCATTACTATATCCAACTTAGACTATGCAGCTATGGTATTTGCATACTTTCTAGATCTTAAAACCTTTAAATTTATTGAGAAAACTGTGGTAACTCCTTTTGCAAGAGGTTGTTCAATACAAGAAAATGTACATACTCCAGTATGCTTTGAACATTCTGAAATGAAGGTAGACTTTTTAGAGGAAGATAACAATACTCACATACTAGTAAAATGCAAAAATTTTGATGGCATGCCTATGTCTGCAGACTTTAAAGTTATTTATCCAGAAGGTCATGAAACCTTAAATGTGGTTATACCTTGGAACAAAAAAACCTTTCAATTTACTTCTAAGCAGGAATGTCTTCCTGTAGATGGTACTCTTACTATTGGAGAACAGTTATATAATTTTAATAAAGCTGACACCTTTGCCTGTTTGGATTTTGGAAGAGGGGTATGGCCAAGACAGATTTCCTGGAACTGGGCCAATGCTTCCGGTATAAGTAATAATAGAGTAGTTGGTTTTAATTTAGGTGCCAAATGGACTGATGAAACCGGCATGACAGAAAATTGCCTAGTTGTAGATGGCAAAATAACAAAGCTCAGTGAAGATATTATATTTGAGTATGATAACGCTAACCTTATGAACCCGTGGACTTTAAAAACAGGTATAACAGATAGGGTTAACTTAATATTTACACCTATTTATGAAAGAGTATCAAAATCTAACTTTTTAGTTATTAAATCTGATATGCATCAAATGGTTGGCCACTTTTCAGGTACCATAATTACTGACTCAGGTGAAACTATAAAAGTTAATAATATTTTAGGCTGCTCAGAAGAGCATTTTGCAAAATGGTAAACTTATTTTAAATAATAATTTATAAGCTGTAAAATAGGGTATAATGTTCTTATAGGATAAAACCTTATATTTTTACAACTTGCCATATGCTAAGTGTTTTATGAAATATACAAAAGGAGAGTGGTAGCTATGAAACCTGTAGTTATGCTTATTACAGACTGGTGTCCACACTGCAAAAGAGCTGCAGCCTGGATGAAAGAGCTAGAAACCGAAACCCCTGACTTTTCTCAGGTTGAAATTAGAGTTATAGATGAGGAAAAAGAGCCTGAGCTTGCTAAAAAGTATGATTATTACTATGTTCCAACCTACTATGTTGGGGACATAAAGGTTCATGAAGGAGTTCCTACAAAGGATATAGTTCGCAGCGTGTACGAAAAAGCGCTTGAATAATCACATTAATGAAAAGTATTCAATTAAACAAGCAGCCCTTGAAAAAGTTAGAAAATGCCTAACAATTTCAAGGGCTTTTTTATTATTTATTTATTGCATCTAGACTCTTTTGTATTTCTGCCTTTACCATTTCTGACAGATTATTTTGTTCTTCCCTGGTCATGGTTTTTGTCTCTATTGGCTTAGATATAATTATATCCATCTTAGTAGGCTTAATATGTAAAAAACCTTTTCCATCAGTAAGTCTATATACATTGTTTAGGGCAACTGGAACTACAGGCACTCCTGCTTTTGTAGCAAGCTTCATACTTCCTTTTTTAAACTCACCCATATTAGGTCCCTTGCTCCTTGTTCCCTCAGGGGCTATGGACATGGAATAACCAGACTTTAGAAGTTCTACTCCCTCAAGGATTGACTTCACAGACTCTCTGCTGTCTTCTCTATCCATAAAAATACAATGTATTTGTTTCATCCAATAGCTTACTGCCGGAACCTTTTCCAGCTCCTTTTTAGCAATAAAGCCTTTAGGTTTATCAATATATCCAATCATTATAAGAATATCAAAATACTCTTGATGATTATGTACAAATAAGCAATTTCCTTCTGTCAGGTTTTCCGTTCCAACTACATTTATAGTGCAGCCAGTACCCTTCAATATCTTCCTTGCCCATGTTTTTACATAATTAAAGGCATAGCTTTCCACTTCTTCCTCTGTCATATTTTTCTTCAATATCTCAAATTTCAATCTGCCTATATACAGAGAAATAACCACATAAATTCCAAACATCACATTGTATATCTTTCGCATTTGTATTGTCTCCTAATCCTTTTATATATCGTCCTAATTTTAACACTTTTTAATATCTTTATTCAAGTGAAGTTTTAAAACTCTCTAAGGATCTTTTAATTATAAATTATTTAAAAAGAGACTTCCCAACTTTGTAAGCTTTAGCTATAGCTTTATTATCCTTTTCAGCAGAATTTGCCTCAAAGCACTTTGTAACAATAATATCCTTGTAATGAATCAATCCCATAGGCTTAAATATATTTCTCATATATCTAATATATTTCTTAAAGAAAAATGGAAAAGGGGCTGCCTGAGTATATACCATAACTAGTTTTTTAGTTCCAAATCTTGGCTTATGTTTTTCATCAGTAAAAGGATACAGTCTATCCATCATCATCTTAGTTTGCCCCGAAACCTGATAAATATATATAGGACTGCCTATTATAACCGCATCTGCTGTCTTTATATCTTCGTATATAAGCTTCATATCATCCTTAACACAGCAGCTATCATGCGTTCTGCAGTACATACAACTTTGGCAGCCCCTTATATTCATATCATTTAGATGGTACACCTTAGTTTCTGCCCCCATATCTTTTGCGCCTTCCATAACTTTATTAACAATGCATGTAACATTACCTGATTTTCTTGGACTTCCTACTATTCCTACTACTTTCATATTATTTCTCCTATTCTATTTTACCTAAAATATCTTTCAAATCCGTTAATGCAATTGCTAATTTTTCTAAATCCCTTTTGCTTATACTTGAAAGTTTCTTTTTTAATCCTTCTGTAACTATGTCTTTATGTTTTGATAAAAAGTCCGTTCCACTCTCAGTAAGCTTTATGTAAATGTACCGTCTATCCTTTTTATCTTGAAACCTTTCTACAAAATCTTTATCCACTAACTTTTGAACAATTGGTGTTACATTAGGCTTTGAAACCATAAGTGCCTTTGCAAGCTCAGTAACAGACATAACCCCTGTTTCCTCAAGTATGAACATAGCTTGAAAATGTGGCAAAGTTAAATCTATATCCTCATATATGTCATATTTAACTAGCTTTTTATTAAATAATGGTGGTATAAGAAACAAGCTTTCTACTATATCCTGTAGCTTTTTATCTTCCATAGCGCTCTCCTTATAAAAAACAAAATCAAACTTAGTTATAAAAATATAATAGTTATATATTTATAACTATTATATTGTAAGATTATGCTTAAGTCAATAAAAATAAAAGGGGCTAATACCCCTCTTAACTTTATACTTAATCATATAAATCTCCAGATAGTTCCTCTAACTTATCTCTATCGCTTATCTCATAGGAATCCTTATTTTTAACTATGCAGCCACTTTCACATAACTTGTTCAAGGTTCTAAGCAAATGTCTGTAGCTGGTTCCAAGCAGCTCTGCCATCTCTGTTAAATTGCAATCCTTGTGTAGACTATTGCTTATCTTTCCATCTGAAGGAGGGGTAACTGCTAGAAGGTAGCTGGCAAGCCTGTTTTCTAGTGGATATAGCAAATTTATTGAGCTATACTTTGACAGTCTAATGAGCTTTTCTCCCAGCCCCTCATTCATATACTGCAAAAACTTCGCATCTTCCAGTGCATATTTACGTATTTTGTGGAATTCAATTGCAATGCAATAGGTATCCTCTATCACCTGAACATTTGAGCTTGCTGCATTTAAGTTTAAAAATTCCACATCACCAATAACCATTAACGGCTTGTAAAAACACACCAGCAGCGACTTGCCATTGCCAAGCAAGGTGTACACCTTTGCCTTTCCATCTACGAAAAAGTATAAATACTCTATCTTTTCATCTATCTTGCAGATGTATTCATTTTTACTAAATAGGAAAAGCTCCATATACCTTTTCATATCCACACTGAAGATATTTTCAAGGTTATATTTTTCAATATAATATTCAATCCTATCTCTGTCCTTAATCTTAATCATTAAAAGCTCTCCTTAAAATATATTGAAAATTTAATGACTTATCTTATCCATCTATTCACATTAAATTTAACACATAACATTATACTTCACTATGACATATGTCATAATGGCTCCAGCAAATTTTATGCTAATCTTTAATAAAAGATCTTAAGGAGGTAATCTATGTACAGTCTATACTCAGCCTTCGTTGGAATGTTAATAACTATAATGATTGGTTTGAACGGAACCTTATCAAACCTTTTGGGAAATTACATCTCCAGTATAATCGTTCACTTTGCAGGTCTTGCTGCTGTTATTTTAGTATTATTTATAAAGAAAAATAAAGTAACCTTTAAGCGAGAAATACCACTATACCTTTACAGCGCTGGTGCAATAGGGGTTCTTATTTTACTATTTAATAACGTAACCTTTAATACAATAGGTGTATCCTTGACAGTAGCTCTTGGTTTACTTGGGCAGTCAGTTGCCTCTATAGTAATCGACAGTTACGGTTTATTTAACATGAAGCTTGTTAGGTTTAATAAGAAAAAAATATTAGGCTTTATGTTTATTTCAATAGGAATAATTATAATGACCATCTATTAAGGAGGATTTTATATGATTTATATAATAATAGCCATATGCGCAGGTGCTTTAGTTACCATATCCAGATTAATTAATTCAAACCTGGCAGATGAAATAGGGATTTTTCAAGGAACCTTCTATAATTATTTAGTAGGCTTAAGTGTATCCTTGGTAGTATTACTTTTCAGTAATGATTCTATACTAAAGGCTGCATCTAGCTTTTCTAAGGTACCGCTTTGGGCCTTTACTGGAGGCCTTGTAGGGGTTATAGTTGTAGCACTATCCAGCTACATAACGCCAAAGATTTCAGCCTTCTATTTAACTATTCTCACCTTCATAGGTCAGCTCTTTACAGGCATTATAATGGATTACTATACTCTTAATATTTTATCAATAGGTAAACTTATTGGAGGCCTTTTCGTGTTAGTTGGTCTAATTATCAATGTATTAATAGATAAAAAAGACTTAACTAAGAACCAAGCAGCAGTAAGTGCTGAAACATATTAAAAAAAGCTGTCACTTAATATGACAGCTTAATATTATTTACTACCTTTTTTAGGCTCTAAAATTGCAAGGATAATGCTGCTGCATAAGCCTAAAACAATTCCAAATAGCCAATCGTTTAGCTGAAACCTATTGGCAATAAAAATAAATATGAAGAATGCCAGCATAGAAATAAACCTAGTTACAGTAGTTTGTTTCCCGCTATTCTTTATATATGCATGTATTGGTCCAAATAAATTATATTTATCATTGGCCCATCTTAACAATTTATTTGTTGCTATAAACGCAGCCGCAAAAGAAGCTATAAAAATAATAGTTGAAATTAGTAAACTCATAAATTTCTCCTTACACAGTTCTTTTATTAAACATTAATAATGCTTGAAAAACTATTGTCCATAATATTGTATTAGAAATTAATTCATATTTGTAAAAAACAATTGATATAAGTATGAGCACCATTGAAATTATTATTCCAATAGCCCTGTTCCTTTTAATAAGCTCATCCCTAGTAAGCTGCATGGCAGGATTTATCACCGGGGCTTGCTCATATATACAATATAAGGATACCATACTTAATATTAGTTTAGCCACAAAATTTATACTCAAAGTGCTGCTTAAATAAATAATACTGTCAACAACCACCAGCGTTGCAATAAAGCACTTTATCTGACTATCCTCATGATATCCCCCTATAAAAGGTTTTACAATAGCCATGGCCACAACTGCTATAATAGCCTGCATGGAATGTCCAAGCAGGCTAAATGTAATAATAACACCTATAATCTTTATAATTTCAAATATTAACATTTTCAAGGCATACTCTACTTGCTCTGCCTCATCATTAGTATAATTATTTGCCTTTGAAATGAGCTGTGCCATTTTTTTTATAAACTTTCTCAAACAAACTCCACCTCATTTAACACAAACTATTGTTTATACGGAATTTCAATCTTAAACTCAGTCCATTCTTTATCACTGTCAATTGATATATGTCCATTACATTTTTTCATAATGTCGGCTACTATACTTAGTCCAAAACCTCTATCGCCGCTTTTATTGTCTTTTGTACTAAATCCAGCCTCAAAAATTTTCTGCTTTATCTCTTTAGGAATTTCAGGTCCATTATTACTTATACTTATAATAACACCTTCATAGATGCTATAGCTTTTAAATTTTATTGTAGGGTTCATGTGAGTTTTAAGTACGTCCACTGAATTTCTAACTATATTTGATAAAAGCTTAAGCAGCTCATTTTCAGTTATTGTTAAATTATCATAGTCACCGCCATCAAAAACAATAACGTTTACTCCTTCATTTACAGCATAATTCAATACTGAGGCAACCAGCGGTGTAGCTTGTACACTTAAATTTATTGCTGGATTCACGCCCTGATATCTTTCAACGATGCCTTTTAGTAATGCACCTATTCTGTCCATCTTACCCATTTGGTATAATCCATATAGACTGCTTATTTCGCTTCCATAATCATGCTTTATCTTTTTAAGCTCCGTTATTTTTTCATTTAAAGCTTCATTTAAAAGCTCTACTTCCTTTGATTTATCATTTATTTTTGCATAATATACAGTTGCAAATACAAAGCCTATAAATGCTGCTAAGTATAGACTTGCCTTAAACATTACTCCCATACTCTCTGTAATCCATTCCATATGTAACGTGTCCAAAAAAAGTAAAGCATAGTCTAAAAGCAATATATAAACTAAAGAATGCTTAAGCCCCTTCAAGGAAATAGCAGTATTAAAAATGTACTTTCTAAACTTATAGACTAAAAAATATAAAATCCAGCCTGGTATGTATATAGCAAAAATCAACTTTAAGTCATCAGAAATTGGCAAACTTAGTTTAGCTATAGCATTCTGATATACTGTAGTTAGAAAATATGACACTAACACAATTATTGTATACGCTAGCCCAAATCCCAGAAAACCATCTACAATATGTTTTCTATAAAAAATGATTGTAAGCAGTAACACAACAAACATCATTAAAAAGTTTGCAAGCGGCCCATTGATGCCGCTATATGTAAAAAACACTATATCTGCAAATACAGTTACCATAAAGGCATAATATTTAACTTTCGAAAGTTTATTATCTCTTGAAGCTATACTGTTAGGCGTCCAAACAAATATCAATGTCTGCAAAATAGTGGTCAGGATGTCAAAAACCTTTAACAACATTTATTAACTCCCCCTAATTCAAAGCGCGTAAAGCGCCGGGGCAAAATTGCCCCTACTGCACTTTTAACTTTTATCTCTTGTTTTTAATGGATTGAGGAATTTCTTCTATCCCCATACCACTGGCTGATGCAGGTCCTACAGCTACAAACAATGCCGCAATACCTAAACAAAATGTTCCAATCAGGTTATAGAGTTTTTTCATAAAAACGCCTCCCATTATTTTTTTCAAACTAGCTCCTTTTATTATACAATATTTTTAACTAATTTTGAATACGATTGCTCAATTTTGACAAAAAAAGTAGTATACTGTCGAGTTTTATAAAATATTAACAATAATTTATTGAAACTTTGAAAAAAAGGTACCTCAAATATGAAATACCTTTTTCAGAGCTGCATATCTGTAAACTATCGCCATAACTTTCCTACTTTGCCGTGTACACTGTAGCCCTTATTATTTTTAATTCCCTATCTCCAATATTATAAAGTTTTACTTTAGTGCCTTTTTCATTTATTGGAGTTTTTATATAAACTAAATCTTCTTCAAAAAGCTTTAAACTTTTATCATCATCTATACATATCTCTGCCTGTCCCTCTACGCAGTACAATACCTCTGAAATATCTGTAAAATCTCCATTTACACTTTCAAACGTTAAATCTAAGTCTCTTGATGTTCCTATTTTAATAGCTTCAATATTTCCTGCGCAGCCTTCAGCCATCATAAGATTAAAGTCTGTTACTCTGCCAAAGCTTTTGGTCGTCCAAGCTCCACTAAAGCTGTCTTGTTCAAAAGGCTTCAACTCTACACTATGATGACCTTCATGCTGAAGTAGAAGCTTGCCCTTAAGTATCATGATTATCCTAGATATACCAGGTAAGTTAGTGAATACAGATTCCTCATCCTCAACCTTTGCAGAGCTTAATCTCCATTTAAAGTTGCGCTTAGCATATTCAGCATTTGGAGGAAATATTAATAGCTCCGTTGTAGTTCCACCTGACCACTTACTTGTAACCTGCTGAGACTTTCTTATAATCTCAATATCAGCGCTCATATAGTGTCCTCCTCGCATTATTACCACAGCAGTTCTATTTTAAATATTTATTAAACCACCCTATGATTTCCTCAAGCCTTCTCAATCTATGCTTTGGTTTTCCACTTCTGCTGAGCTCATGGTTTTCTCCCCTAAACATACACAATCTAGATTCAACGCCATGATATTTAAGTGCTGTAAACATTTGAATTCCTTCAGCCAACCAGCATCTATAATCTTCCTCAGAGTGCAGGAATAGTGTTGGGGTTTTTACTCTATCAGCATATTTTAATGGAGAATGCTGCCACAGCTTTTCATGGTCTCCCCAAGGTGTAGCTAAATTCTGGTCTTCTACAAAAAAGTATCCTATATCTGTAGTGCAAAATTTAGAAATCCAATTGGATATGCTCCTTTGAGATGCTGCAGCCTTAAATCTGTCCGTGTGCCCTATTATCCAATTTGTCATAAAACCCCCATAGGAACCACCAGTAACTCCTATTCTTTCAGCATCAATATAACTGCATTTCTTAAGTACCTCATCAGCAAATATCATCAAATCATCATAATCTATAGTGCCATATTTTCCTCTTATATCAGCAAACTCATTACCTTTTCCATCACTTCCTCTTGGATTACAGAAGAATACTGCATAACCTTCACTTGCAAAGTACTGCATTTCATGGAAGAAAACTGTACCATAAACTGTTTTAGGTCCTCCATGTATATCAAATATGGCTGGATATTTTTTATTTTCATCAAAATCTACAGGCTTTATAACCCATCCATCTATAATCACTCCTGGTGCTGTCTCTACACTAATTCTTTCAGGTGCTGATATATTCCTTTCTTCATAAACCCATTCATTAA
The DNA here is from genome assembly GCF_026012015.1 of Clostridium omnivorum. NCBI lineage: Bacteria > Bacillati > Bacillota > Clostridia > Eubacteriales > Clostridiaceae > Clostridium > Clostridium omnivorum. The sequence continues at coordinate 1,674,807 of NZ_BRXR01000001.1, forward strand.
AGCTTGTGACCTTTCTTTCTTCACCTTTTTCTATAAGGTATAGCTCTTGTAATTTATTTGGTCTCATTGCTATAAACATTATGCTGTCACCAAAAATACTTATTCCGTCTACAGAGCCTTCAGCTGTAATAATTCTATCCATATATCCAGTACTGTTAATGCTATTAAGGAAAGAACTGTCTCCTTCTGTAGTTACAAAATAGAGCTTCTTGTTATCCACCTGTTTAAGCGCAGAACCTCCAAACCTGCAGTCTGATCCAACAGAATTGGTCATTGCTACATCAAGCTCTGGAGTTAAACAGCTACTTTCCATAGTATTTAAATCAGCTATATAGAATTTTTCATTTTCATTTAGACCATATTTCTTCATATCAGTAGCTGTTATTATTAATTCATCCTTTGATAAGAAGTCTGCATAATAATGGCATAGCTCCTCAGCTTCACAGATTTCATTTAATTGATTACTTTGGATTTCATAAACTTTTATTTTATTAGTCAATTCCATCTTGTCTCTAAAGCTGGAGCAGATTATTGCAGCCTTTGTTTTATCCTCATTCAAATTAAATAAATCCACATTTTCATGCTCATCAGTAATTGCCTCTAGTATACCTGCTGCTTGATTGTATATGTATAATCTTGTCCTCTTTTTACTTGTAAAACCACCGCCATTAGCCCAAAATGGTATTTCCTCTAACACCTCATAGTCCTTTTCTTCTTTTCTCTTCTGCAGTTCTGCACTCTTCTCGTCGCCATCTAATGAGTTTATGTCCTTATGGTTTATATTAAATTCTGCAGTAAAAATAAAAGTATCTTCATCAATGATCCTTATATCATTTACCTTTTTAGGTATTCTACAAGCTTTAACAGCCTCTCCTCCATGGATGTTTATCTTATAATACTGGGTGAATTCCTCTCCAGCATCCATCTTTTCCTTATCCTTTGCATCTCTGCAGTCTTGGAAAAGTATATTTTCGTTGTCCATCCATAAAAAGCTTCTCTCACTATCAAAGGAAGTAAGCTTAAAGCATTTTTCATTTTCTAAATTAATTATCCATAGATTTGAAAGATATTTGTTATCTTCAACATTGCTTTCATGAAGTACAAAGCATCCGTGCTTTCCGTCTGGCGAATGCTTTATCCCTGATAAAAATTTGAATCTACTAAAATCATCAATTTTAACTTTTTCCATAATAGTCCCCCATTCTTTTTTATATTCTTCCAAAGGCCTTTAAAAGAATTAAATTATCTAATGCTATCTTTCCAGACCACTCCTTCTTAGCTAACTCCCATTGTTCATTAAATCTTCCCCAGTTCCAGTTAGGTGTCCAGCTGCCTTCTTCATTTTGACTTTGTATTATATAATCCAAATTAGAACTGATTTGTTCTCCAGTAAAAATCTTTGCAAGCTCATCAGAGGGAGAATGAATATAGGACAATGGTCTTGCCACATAATCCGTCCATTTTTGATGATCAAGCTCTACTTCCCTAAGAATAGGCTGTTCTAGTATATGAAGCATACTAATTTTCTCATTCTCAGGCAAAAATTCTGCCATCCTTTGATAACAAAATATATCATGCATACTAAGACTATGATTATTTTCATTTAAGTATTTCATTGCAGCATATACTGCTTCTTCTAATAGCTCCTCAGGCACAAGCTCCTTAAACTTGATGAGATATCCTGTAAGCTCTACAGCTGGATTAGGCATGTATTTATTTTCCTCATTGGAATCAAAGTTCCACCACATAGCCCTTGGCACTTCATTAATCTCAGGAGGAAACCACAGCCATCCATTGAATTCTTTTTTATAGTTCCTTATTAAAAATTCGATTCCCCTTTTCACCATCATATCTTCGGCACTTAAACCAAGCTTACATATAATTTGGAAGGCTACTGAAGTTGCAAGGCAATTAGAAACTTCAAGTGCTGCATCACTTTCAAGTGAATGCCCAAAGCCACCATCCTCATTTTGATACTTTGACAGAGCAAGTAATACAGCTTCTTTACTTCCACCTTGGAAGTAGAATTGAAACATTGCTCTTTCTAGTTCTCTGCCCTCTCTAAATATGTAGTCTTTTGCCCTCTCATAATTTTCTTTGGATAATCTTACCACTCTCGTCACCCCTAACTCAAACATTAACTCTTTTCCATAAATAACCTTACATAATAATTATTATGACATTTGTATGGCTTTTTTTAAATAGTTTTTACAAACATTGTTAGTAAATTCACACAAAAATCTGAACATTCCTAAATTTTTATGCTAAAAAGCGTAGAAGAATATATCCTTCTACGCTTTTTCAATGTTTAAAAGTCATATTTATTAAGCAATTCTTCAGCTGAGTTTTTTAAGTCCTCCAGCGTACCATCATTTAAAACAACCTGATGACACTGATTATTTATTATATATGGTACATCCACCTCCGTATTGTGCTCAGAGCTGCTATTTTTCACCATTTCTTCTCCGTCTCTATAGATAAGTCTTTGTTTTCTGACCTCCTCACTTATCTTAACCCCAACTATTAAAAAGTTTTTAGACTTCCAGTATTCTAAATCTGTTAAAGTACGACCTCCCACAATTATTGGCAGTTCATCATTTCTTATAATAGAAAGCTGCTCTAAAATGGCTTTATCAAAAGCTTCGCCTTCTAAGCCTCTATTGTCAAAACCGTATTTCTTCTGACCATTCTCATATATAAGAGCTAATATATAATCGCACATAATATTAATGTCTAAATCTCTAAGCTTATCAGCAACAGTCTGTCCTATGTATCTTTCTTTTCCCCTCCAAATTGGATTAACCTTAGATACCTTCATCATTTCCCTGCATAATACACTAATTTTATAGATTTTTGCCTTATCTCTCAAAACACAAAACTGCTCAGCTAGTGCATCTTTTCCCGCACCCATTTCACCAAAAATAACTATTCCATTATAAACCATGTCCATTCTTCCCTTCTTCAGTATTTGAAAATATATAAATCATTGATATATTATACGCTTTATCCATCACAACATAAAATTGTACCATAAAGTAACTAAGTATCCCATATGCTTTATATTTATTTTAATGGCGTATTTACCCTACATTGAGTTCACTATTAAATGCTTTTCAACACATAATGTCAAAATCCTCCATAATTTTACTAAAAATTCTTATTTAAAGCTGTTTTTTCTTGTAAGAAAATTACATCACATGTATAATTGAATTATATGAAGCCATATAAAAATATCACAACTCGCAGGGATGGGTGAAAACAATGAGAAAGTTTCTTAATACAATATTTTCTTTTTTTAAAAGTATTAGAAGTAAAATAATTCTTTCCATAGCACTTACATCTGTAATTGCTTCCTTATCTGTTGGATTATTAAGCATGAAATTCAGCACAGCAACGGTAAACCAGGAAGCAAATCAAAAGCTTAATTATATGGCTAAATCTTATGCCAATTATTTTGACAAGTACTTCAATGACGTTACTAAAATAGTAGATATTTTGCAATATGACCTGCTAGAAAATATAGATGAATCTAAAATAAATGATGATGCGTACCTAGAAAAACTAGTAAAAAATATAGAACCAGCTGTAAAGAGCCAAGCTCAGAATTCCTTGCAAGGGAAAACGGCATATATTTATTTTAATCCTGAACTCACCGGCAATGTACACGATATATACTATGCTGACCAAGATGGCGATGGTAAAGTTGAGAGGCAAGGTGTTCTTTCAAAGGACTTTTATAACAAAAATTCAAGCAGCTCAGAGGATAAAGCCTGGTGGTTCATTCCAGTTTCTACTCATAAGGAATATTGGACAAAGCCTTACAACTGGAGGCTGGACAATGGACGAGTTCAAGAATTTGTATCCTATGCAAGGCCAGTCTATGTAAAGGATAAGCTTCTCTGTGTTATAGGCAGTGACTTTACCTATGAAAACATAAGTGAAAAAGTAAATGATATGAAAATATATGATTCCGGTTATTCGTTTCTTCTAGATGACAATTATAATATAATCTTACATCCTAATTATAAAGATTATAAAAATATTACAGATATTAACGAAGGACAATTTAAGCAATATATAGCTAAGTTAAGTGGAGAAGATTCCTCTGTATTCAGCTATAAATCGCCGGATAATCACGATAAGGCAGCTGCTTTAGCCAAGATGAATAATGGCTGGGTTATAGGTATTATTGCGGACGAAAGTGAAATACTCAGCAGTATACTTTCATTAAAAAAGCTACTTTACTTTTTTATACTTGCGCTATCTATATTTTCAATTATTTTATCCCTTCATTTAGGGAATGCCATATCAAACCCTATAATCTCTATTTCTAATATAGTAAGAAACATTGGAGATATGAACTTTAGCATTAAATTGCCTTCAAAGTACTTGAAAAGGAAGGATGAACTGGGAACACTAGCTTTATCCTTGAAAGTCATGAGTGAAAAAATAGCTGAAGATGTTGAAGAGATAAATCACCAAAATCATATACTCAAATATGATACTTTAACAAATGCGGTAAATAAGGACTATTTTAGGCAGCTTGTTAATCAATATATTAAAGATATTGAAAATAACGTGACAAGAGCAGCAATGGTGATAATTAACATTAATAACTTTAGAGTAATAAATGAGAGTATGGGCTACGAAACAGGAAATACTCTTCTTTATGAGGTTGCTCAAAGACTATTTTCAACTATTAGTCACCCGGATCTATTGTCAAGAACCAACGGAGATGAGTTCACTATATTCTTTAAGGAAATAGAGGATCAGTATGACTTAATCAATAGGATTGACAGGATTTTCTCCTTATTCAATACTCCCTTTAAAATATACCATGAAGAAATTTTTGTATCCATAAGTGCTGGAATAAGCCTTTATCCAGCAGATGGCACCTATCACGAGGAGCTGTTTAAAAATGCAAGTTCAGCTATAAATCATATAAAACAAAGCAAAAAGAATGGCTACGAGTTTTACGAAAAAAGTATTAATAAAATAACCACAGAAAAGTATGAAATCATAAATAGCTTGAGGTTTGCCTTAAGCAGAAATGAATTTGAACTATATTATCAACCTCAAATAGATATTCACAAAAATAAGCTTATAGGAGTTGAAGCACTACTTAGATGGAATAGTCCTAATGGTGCTATACCACCTAGTAAATTTATTCCTCTTGCAGAAGAAACCAATATCATTGTACCTATAGGTGAATGGATTATAAATGAAGCTTGTAAAATGGGAGTTAGGCTTAAGAATTTAGGCTTTCCAATTGCAGTTGGAGTTAATATTTCTGCTATACAATTTAAGGAAGCCTATCTTGTTGAGGTAATCAAAAAGACTCTCAATGAAACAGGGCTGCCACCTGAAGCTCTTGATATTGAAATTACAGAAAGTATTTTGATGGACAACAATGTTACAACCTGCCGAATTCTTAAGGAGCTTAAAGAAATTGGAGTAGGCTTATCTATTGATGATTTCGGAACCGGATATTCATCTTTAGCCTATCTTAAGAATTACGTTGTAGACAGACTAAAAATAGACAGATCCTTTATAAAGGATATACCTGAAAAAGATGACGGAACTATAGCGAAGACTATAATAACTCTTTCAAAGAGCCTAGGAATTAAAGTAATAGCAGAAGGAATAGAAGAAAAAGAACAGCTTGATTTTCTCAGAAGAAATGGCTGTGATGAAATTCAGGGGTACTATTATTGTAAACCAGTTCCAGAAGACAGACTTATTGATTATATAAAAGAGTTTAAATAAAAATATATGTTTATTTTTATTTAATTTTTGATATAATAAAAATAATACCAAAGTTATCTAAATATAATTTAAAAATAATAAACAGTGATAATAAAAGCTACGATTTATAACTTTCTTCAGAGAGCCGATGTTTGGTGTGAATCGGTGAAAGATTAAATCCTTCCACTTTTGGAGCTGTCGATGACGAATCGAAAGGTTGGTACCCTTTATCCTACTTTAGAGTGGCTGGTTCATATTATGTGCCGGCAATTTGAGTGGCAACGCGGATTACTTCCGTCTCATTTATATATGAGATGGAAGTTTTTTATTTTTTAAAAATCAAATAAATTAATATATTTATAGGAGGAAAAAACATGTTAGATTTAAAATTCTTAAGAGAAAATCCTGAAGTTGTTAAGCAAAATATAAGGAATAAGTTTCAAGACAGTAAGCTAGGCCTCGTAGATGAGGTAATAGCTTTAGATGCTGAACTTAGAAATAAAAAACAAGAAGCTGAAACCTTAAGAGCAAACAGAAATAAGATTTCAAAGCAAATAGGGGGCCTCATGGCTCAAGGAAAAAGAGAAGAAGCTGAGGAACTAAAGAGACAGGTTACAGCAAATTCAGAACGATTAGCAGAGCTTGAAGTAAAAGAAGATGAACTAGATAAAAAAGTTAAAAACATTATGATGGTAATCCCAAATATAATTGATCCAAGTGTTCCTATTGGTAAGGATGATAGTGAAAATGTAGAATTAGAGCGCTTTGGTGAACCTGTAGTGCCTGATTTCGAAGTTCCATATCATACTGAAATTATGGAAAAGCTAAATGGTATTGATTTAGACAGTGCTAGAAAAGTTGCTGGTAATGGTTTTTATTATCTAATGGGAAATATAGCTAGACTTCATTCTGCTGTAATTTCTTATGCAAGAGACTTTATGATAGACAGAGGCTTTACATATTGTATTCCTCCTTTTATGATCAGAAGCGAAGTTGTTACTGGAGTTATGAGCTTTGCTGAAATGGATGCCATGATGTACAAAATCGAAGGCGAAGACTTATACCTAATAGGAACTAGTGAGCATTCCATGATTGGTAAATTTATAGATACCATATTACCAGAAAGCACACTTCCACAAACCTTGACCAGCTATTCTCCTTGCTTTAGAAAAGAAAAGGGTGCTCATGGCTTGGAGGAAAGAGGAGTTTACAGAATTCATCAATTTGAAAAGCAAGAAATGATAGTTGTATGTAAACCTGAAGATAGCATGAAATGGTACAACAAGATGTGGAAGGATACTGTAGATTTATTCCGTTCTATGGATATTCCTGTAAGAACCATAGAATGCTGTTCAGGGGACCTTGCAGACTTAAAGGTTAAATCTGTGGATGTAGAAGCTTGGTCTCCAAGACAAAAGAAATACTTTGAAGTTGGAAGCTGCTCCAATTTAGGTGATGCACAAGCACGCCGTCTAAAAATACGTGTAGACAGTGAAAATGGTAAATATTTTGCTCATACACTAAACAACACTGTAGTAGCTCCTCCAAGAATGCTAATAGCTTTCTTAGAGAACAACTTAAATGAAGATGGATCAATAAATATTCCAGTTGCATTAAAGCCATACATGGGCGGCATGACAGTAATTAAATAGTGTGCCACGGGGACGTTTCGTCTGGCACAAAACTAACAGAATGTGCCCAATGGGCGTGACCTTAGATACAAAACTAACATATTATTAATAACAAAGCGTATCATAAATGCATTTCAGTGTATTATATGATGCGCTTTTTTGAATTGGCGTAAAGCATCATTGACTATTTAAAAGCACAATGATAATATTATTACATATAAATACATTTTTATAATAAAATGTAACAAGTCTTGATTGGGGTGATTTATTATGAAATATCCATCTCTAAAGGTGCCATCAAATTCATAGCAAAGACTGCTATGAAGAGATTATATTATTAGCACATAAAATTACTTTAAAGTAGTCTTTGCTTAATTTTTATATATTATTAAGGAGGCAAAGATGATGAATATTGAATTTAAAAAGCCAACAGAAAATGATGCTAAGAAAATTGCTACATGGAAGTATGATGGTATATATTCCTTTTATGATAATGATAAAACAGAAGCTAAACAGCAGTGGGTACTAAATATACATAATGAAGAAAATACCTTTGTTATGTATAATGAGAATAATGAATTAATAGGAAACTGTTCCTTTAGCTATGATGATGAAGAAAAAGAATATATGCTTGGAGTACAGATGCGGCCAGATTTAACAGGCAAAGGTATGGGTACAGAAGTAGTAAAAGCTATATTGAACTTTGGCAGAGAAACCTATAAGTTTAACGAACTGGTTTTGCTTGTTGCAAAGTTTAATAAAAGAGCTATAAAAATATATGAAAGATTAGGCTTTAAAACTATTGAAGAATTTATGTTGCATGTAAACGGTGAAGATAAAGAGTTTTTGGCAATGAAGATTGCCTGGTAAAATAGTATAATAATTGAAAAAGAAAAGGCATGCTAATAGTATGCCTTTTCTTAATTTTGCCTAAAGCTTCTCAGTGCTTTCAGCACTTTTCTTATTTACTTTTACTAAAAGTGTATAGCTATTTATAATTACTAATACACTTCCTAGTGAACCTAAGGCTTTGAATGCCACGCTTAGTGAATATCTATCACCTATCATACCTATGAAAGGAAATAGTGTAATCATGAAAAAGCTAAACACCATACTGGAAAAAGAAAGAATAGTCGCCCTGTTTTCACTTGGAATCATTTTATTTATATAATCACTTATAGAAACATATAGGATTCCCTCCATAAGCATAAGTACTATAAAGAATATATAGTGAAAGCTGCTTAAAGCTACTCCCCAAATACAAGCCACTGCTACTAGTGGTATCAAAAGAAGCAATCCCTGTTCTTTTATTTTTTTCTCAATTCTATGAACCTGCGTTGCTACTAAGGCGGAACCAAGAGAAGATACAGCATAAATAATTCCTATTACAGCTTCGCTATAGCCGTCTCCCTTTAGATAGTTCTGCAAGTAAAAGAAAATACAGGTACAAAAGGCCATTACTATTTCAGTAAATATTATTAAAAATCCTATTTTAGGCTTATCTATAATTACCTTAATACTAGCCTTAAGCTGTTTTACAAAAATATTCTTATTATCTCCCTTTGCTTCTATTCTCCCAATACTGGGCTCTTTAAAAGTAAAAGACTGCATAATATTTATTGAAGCTATAACTATAGTCAATACAAAGGCTATATTATAGCTTTTTGTTGCTAAATATCCACCTACAAAGAAGGAAATGACACTTGCTATCTGGTAGAAGAATTCCTTTCTGCCTGATATCTTCATATAGCTGTGTTCTTCCCCTATCTCTTTCAAGGAATCGTATACTAATGCATCGCCAGCACCTGATTCTAGGTTATAGGACAGTGCAGTAAACACAAAGGATATAGCAAACCATAGGAAGCTGTTTGCTGCCAGTAATAAAATCACACTTACTAACGAGAATATCCTCCCTAAAATTCTGCTTATTTTTCTTCCAAATATATCTGCCACGGCACCAGTAGGTACCTCCATAGTAAAAGAAGTTATATGAAATATAGTTTCTAGTAGTCCAAGCTGAGTAAGACTCATGCCTTTACTAGCTAAATAAATCATCCATATTCCACGGGTTAAATCTATATTTTGCAATAATACAAATACGTAATTTTTATTAATATTTTTTCTAAGCTGCACATTGTGCTCCATTTTAAATCCCCCTCAGATACGTTTTTTAGAAGCCTTGCCCACCCTTCCAATGTGCCCAAAAATATTATATAAACCTAAAAATGCATATAAAAATACCCCTAAGTAGAATTATACTTAGAGGCTTATCTTCGTCTAAATATTAATAAAGAGAGTAAATTCTACACTATCAGGCTTACATATATTTAATTTTGGACGCACTTTCCCCAGTGATTCCAAAATTACCTGTAATAGCATGTGCAGTAGCCATAAAATCTAACATGCTAGACCTGATAATAGCTGACATTTTTCTCCCTCCTCTTTAAAATCATAAAAAATCAAATTGTATCATATTAATTTTATAGTATTTTAGCTATAACATCAATATAAATTTCAAAATATTTCTTAATTTTTCAATTTTAGCTTTACCTTAAAACTGATGATATTCTCATTTTTCTCTGCCCATATATCTCCATGATGCAGTTCAACTATTTTTTTAGCAATAGCAAGCCCAAGGCCTGAGCCCTGCACTCTACTAGAACGAGATTTATCAATTCTATAAAACCTTTCGAACATTTTATCTGTATCTTCTTTGGTTATATTTTCTGCTATATTAGAAAAGGTTATTACAGCATTTCCATCTAAGCTTTCTACATCAATTACTATATCTGATGGCTTATAGCTGTATTTTTCCGCATTGCTTAGAATATTATCAAAAACTCTTACTATCTTCTCTATATCCGCATTTACTATTAATTCTTCCTTAGGCATATGAGATACAATATTTAATCCTTTCGCCTCAAATATAGGAATATATTCTCCAAGCAGCTGATTAATTAGCGCACATATATCTATATCACTAAGCTGCAATTCTATGTCACTATTAGAAAGCTTTGTATATTCAAATAGCTCATCAATAAGCTTTTTTAACTTTATGGAGAGACTGTAGGTTGAGCTTAAATACTCCTTTTGTTCCTCACTGCTCTTAACTGATTCGCTTGATAGAATATCAAGATATCCTATAATAGATGTAAGTGGTGTCCTTAGATCGTGTGACACATTAGTTATAAGTTCAGTTTTGGTTTTTTCTAATTCCCTTTCCTTTTCAAACCTATTTTTAAGTTCTATTGACATAGAATTTATATTTTTGCAAAGCTCTGCAAGCTCATCATTGCCTCGTACTTCCAGTGTTGATCCAAGTTCTTCAGATGAAATCCATTTTACCTTATGAGCAATATATTTAATATATTTTATCTCTCTATTCACAAGTACTAAGAATGTTACGGTGAATATTGCAATACTTAATGCAAATATAATTGCTACTAAAACGTTGTATATGGTTACAGTTAAGCTCTCTCTGTTCTCTACAATATATTTAGTTATAAAAACATTAGATAATACCCATAATGCTGCTAAAGATATAAAAAAGCTCAAAGCTACTTTGAATAAAAGCTTAGCACTAAGGCTTCTTCCGACTACATTGCTTCTCATATCTTATAACCAACTCCCCATATAGTTTTAATATATATAGGCTGCTTTGGATCGGCTTCTATTTTTTCTCTTATCTTTGTTATATGAACCATTACAGTATTATCTGACTTATAATATTCCTCACCCCATACCCTGTCATAGATCTTTTCTATACTAAAAACAACACCTTTGTTTCTTGCCAAAAGCTCCAGTATATCAAACTCCTTAGGAGTAAGTCTTACATTTTTATTTCCTACCAGCACTTCTCTAGTATCAGTGTTTATAGTTAAGTTTCCAATTTCGATAATATTCTTGTTTACACTTTGCACTGCAGAATATTTTGTGTACCTTCTTAAGTTGGATTTCACCCTAGCTATAAGCTCCATGGCATTAAAGGGTTTTGTTATATAATCATCTGCCCCTGAAGCTAACCCTTGAATCTTATCCAGTTCTTCAGACTTTGCCGATAAAAATATAATTGGCATGACAAGCTGTTTTTCTCTAATCTTCATGCATACCTCTATACCATCCATTTCCGGCATCATAATATCTAACAGTATAAGGTCAACTTCAGTGTCTTCAATGCATTTAAGAGCCTCTATTCCATTTTCCGCCTTTAATATTTCGTAGCCTTCATTAGCTAAATATATACCTGTAACCTTTCTTATCTCAGCATCATCATCTACTATTAGTATCTTATTTGACATAATTAAGCTCCTCTTCAATTAAGCATTTTTACATCTCAAAACATAAGCAGGTGGAAGATTTAATAATACTCTTCCATAGCTTACACTTTTAAAATAGCCTGCTATATACTCCTTCTTCAATAGCGTATACTGGAATGTAATAAATATCCCATCTCTTTTTAATATTTCTCTAGTATTGTTTAATATATTATTGGAAATGCTTTTGGGCAGGCTTGCAAAAGGCAATCCCGAAACAATATAATCTACTCTCTCAATGCCGTACTTTTCTAAATGCTTGTGTATTTTTTCTGCGGAATCATTTACTATAATAACATTATCATAACCGCTATATTTTTTCACCAACTGTTCGCAGAATTGCTGATTATACTCTAAAAGTATCAATTTCGTATCCTTGCTTTTTCTATTAACAAGTTCCTCAGTAAAAACTCCCGTACCAGGACCATATTCCACAATACATTCAGCACTGTTGAAATCTATGCCCTTAACCATTTCCTTAGCAAGCTTTTCCGAACTTGGCGCTATAGCTCCTATAGTTCTAGGTGATTTAATATACTCTATTAAAAAATTAATCCATTTCATACTAATCCATACCTCCTGTGCTTTCCAAATCATAATTAACTTACAGGCTTAGTATAAAAGTTAAAGATTAATATTCTATTTGAAAAAATCTTAAGAATCCTTAAGATTATATTCAAAATAAAAAGGGCCTAATTTAAGGCCCGTAAATTAAACTATCTTATATTGTTTTTGTTCTCTATTCCATAGATAAATAGAGTAACAGCTAATAGCTAAAACCATGCTTCCTATAATGAGTGAATTATTTAACGAAGATGTAACACTATCTCCTAGAAAGGAGTATAAAATAGCCATTGGTATATTAGCAATAACTACTGTCACTATGAACCTTCCATACCTGACGCCTGTAGAACTTGCTAAAAAGCAAGCTACATCTGAAGGAGCCAAAGGACACAAAATTCCAAGTGCCAATATTCTTGTATTATTTCTAAGGAGTAATTTGTATACCTTAGGATATTTATTTACTAGATACTGTTGAACCTTAGCTGCAAGCATTACTTTTGATAGTATGAATATTATAGTTTCACTAAGGATTACTGAAATCAAGGTAAGGAAGAGCCCCTGCATTGGAGTAAACATTATTCCTCCTAGAATCATAAAGACTGCACTTGGTATCAATGCTAAAACTCTAAAAGTTGATAAAGCAATAAATAATAAGGTCTTGTACTCACCATGATTCTTAAAAAAGTTACTAAGTTTATTCATATCCCCATTTAAAAGATTTAGTTTAAAAAATGCATATATTATCGCTGCCCAAACAACTATAATTAAAACTTTACCAAGCTTTCTCATATTTTTCACCTCGTACATTTTATAAATTTAAGTTTGCTTATCTTAAGCAAACTTACAATTCAAATTGTACAGGTGAATTATTAAAAAACTATCTCAATAATTATTAAGATTTCTTAAGTGGTTTATAAATAAAATTGTGAATGTAATATTGTTATGAATTTATACAAATACTAGTATAGTGTTCATAAAAAGTTTTACTTAATTTAAAAGGACGGTGCTATAAATGAAACCTATACTAATGTCTGTAAGAGAAGATTCTCCTTACTGCAAAGAAGCTATCCTGTGGATGGAAGAGCTAAAAAAAGAAAACCATAAATACTTAAACCTTGATATTAACTTTGTTAAAGACAGCATGTATTCTGGAGTAGGTGAAGATGCCTATGAAATGTCTTTTGTCCCTACCCTCTATGTAGGTGGAACAAAAGTTCATCAAGGAACTGTTACAAAAGATACCATTAGAGAAGTGTTTGATAAAGCACTTGAATAATAAAAGAAAAAGGACGTTTTCCTGCCAGTAACCTGTGGCAAAGGAAACGTCCCTATTTATTATTTATCTTCACGTAATAAAAAGCTATTTCCGTCCTGGTCTTCAAATGAAAACATCTTTCCGTAAGGCATTTTCATTATATCAGAAACCTTAACTCCCTTAGCCTTCATTTCGTTATAGGCCTTTTCTACATCAGTAGTGCTTAATAGTATAGATGGATGACCAACATTAGTTGCAGGATTCTGAGTCATCATTAAATTCTTATCGTATAAAACAAAAGATGTAAATTCACTTTCGCTTGGACCTACTTCTACCCATTTCATATTTGGTCCCATTGGCTGTTCTAATTTAACTACAAAACCTAATTTTTCAGTCCAGAACTTTTTTGCTTCTTCTTGGTTATTAACATAAAGTGTTATTTTGCCTATTTTATCAATCATTTGTTAGCCTCCTCCTGTTTTTTTATATTATACACTTAAATAGTATAGTATTTCAAATTATCTTACATTCAATAAACTCATTACTGAAAAGAAGTGGCACACACTTCCTCCAATTACGAATAGATGCCAAATGCCGTGATTAAACATAATTTTGTCTTTAGAGTAGATAACTGCTCCCACTGTATAAAGCACCCCTCCAATAACCAAAAACAATATTCCTGAAAATGGCATTGTAAGGTACAGTCTTCTTATTGTTCCTATAATTAGCCACCCCATTACTATGTAGAGCACCGTGGACAGTCTATCCTTTTTCCCTACTAAAAAGGCTTTTATTACAATTCCAATTACAGCACAGCCCCACACTATTCCGAATATAGTCCACCCTAAAGGCCCCCTAAGTACTGTTAGGCAAAAGGGTGTATAAGTTCCTGCAATCAATAGATAAATTGACATGTGGTCAAATTTTCTAAATAGTCTCTTTGCCTTTTTATTAGTCAAGCTGTGATATAAAGTTGACTCTAAATACAAAATCACTAGAGTTGAACCAAAAATAGTAAAGCTTACTACATGCCATGCAGTCCCCTTTACTGCCGAAAACACTATTAGTAGAACTAGTGCTGCTATTGCAAGTGCTGTTCCTATTCCATGGGTTACCGCATTTGCTATTTCCTCACCCTTGGTATAAAAATTTTCTTCCATGTTTCTCCTTTCCGGCTGGCATTACTAGTTTTGAGCTAAAAAAGAGGCCCATTTAATGTCACCTTAAAAAATTATTTTTACTTGTTATTATATGAATATAGAGCAAATAACTTTACTCATAAATTTTATCCTTTAATGCTATAATTATAATCCTTTATTTTAAAACAGGCTAGATATGGAAAATAACAATCACACAATTTTCACAAAATCTTTTGATATTAGTGCAACAATTGCTATCTATAATTATAAACAGATAAATGAAAAAAATAACACTATGGCTATAGGGGTGAAAAAAATGAGTAATGGAACTACATATTCTATTATTGTCCCACTGTATAATGAAGAATTGGTTGTTAATGAGAGTTACAGAAGATTAAAAGCAGTTATGGATTCAACAAAAGAAACTTATGAAGTTATCTTTATTAATGATGGAAGTAAAGATGCTACAAGAAAGCTAGCTGAAGATATATGCAAAAATGATGAAAATATAAAGCTTATCAACTTTTCCAGAAACTTTGGTCATCAAGCTGCAATTACAGCTGGAATGGAATTTTCAAAAGGAGCTGCAGTTATAGTAATAGATGCAGACCTTCAGGACCCTCCCGAAACTATCTTAGACATGATAGCTAAATGGAAGGAAGGCTTCCAGGTTGTATATGGCAAAAGATCCAAGAGAGAAGGAGAAACCAAATTTAAAAAACTTACCTCCAGCATGTATTATAGGCTGTTAAAAAGTATGACAAGTATAGAAATTCCAGTAGATACTGGTGACTTTAGATTGATTGATAGAAGGGTCTGCGACGCCCTCAATGCTCTGCCTGAAAAGAACAGATACGTACGTGGGCTTGTAAGCTGGGTAGGTTATAAGCAAACTTCTGTAGAGTTTGTAAGGCAGGAAAGATATGCTGGTGAAACTAAATATCCATTAAAGAAGATGCTGAAGTTGGCCTTTGATGGAATAACAGCCTTCTCCTTCAAGCCCTTAGTGCTTTCAGCCTATTTAGGCGGCTCCATGCTTGCAGTAGGCTTTATTTCACTTATTACAGTTATAATAAAAAATATAGTTGATGGTCTTAGTGTATTAAGCTTAGGAGTAGTATTGTCAGCTAATCTAATAATGTTTGGAATGATTTTATGCTCTCTAGGTATTATGGGACAATACCTTGGAAGAATTTTTGATGAAAGTAAAGATAGACCTAATTACATTATCGAAAGTATATCCTATTATAAAACTGCTGATCAAAAACATGAACTGATTGGCTAGTGTTTAGACTGGAAGGAGAATTGTAATGAAAAAACTAAAACTTACAAAAGAAAATATTGCGCTAGCACTGATAACAGTTCTGTCAGCAATTCTAAATTTAGGCAACCTAAGCATAGAAGGCACTGCAAATGCATATTATGCAGCAGCAGTAAAGAGCATGACTGTGAGTTTTAAAAACTTCTTTTTCGTAGCCTTTGACCCTGCTGGCTTTGTAACCATCGATAAGCCTCCACTTGGATTTTGGCTTCAAGCTATATCAGCAAAAATATTTGGCTACAGCGGTTGGAGCATACTTTTACCACAAGCTCTTGCAGGAGTAATTTCAGTAGTACTTATATATGTTATCGTTAAAAGATCCTTTGGAAGCGCTGCAGGGCTTATTTCAGCCTTATGTTTAGCCGTAACCCCTGTATTTGTAGCAGTAAGCAGAAATAATTCAGTAGATAACACACTTGTAATGGTATTACTTTTAGCTTGTTTAGCTCTATCCTCAGCAGCTGAAAAAGGTAAGTTTAAATATCTTATACTTAGTTTAGCCTTAGTTGGTGTGGGCTTTAATGTTAAAATGCTTCAAGCTTACATGATAGCACCAGCACTATATATTACTTATCTACTAACTACTTCAGTTTCCTTTAAGAAGAGAATAATTCATCTTGCTGCCGGTACAGCCGTTCTTGTAGCTGTTTCACTTTCTTGGGCTCTAATTGTGGATTCCATACCAGCAAGCAGCAGACCTTATGTAGACAGCAGTACAAATAACACAGTAATGGAGCTTATAACTGGCCACAATGGTATAGAAAGACTTAGTCTTAGCAGTAATTCAAACAATGGAGGTGGTGGAGCTCCTGGTGGTATGCCTGGCGGAAGAAATAATGATTCAAATTCATCGGCAGCTCAAAACCCAAACAGCAATAATTCTAATAGCTCTGAACAAAATCAAGCAAATCAAGGTTTCCCGGGAAATCCTCCTAGCGGTGATGGTAATACACAGGGTAACCCTCCAAGCGGTATGCCTGGAAACCCACCAAGTGGTGATGGACAAATGGGGCAAAGACCAGACGGAGACATGCAGGGCGGTCCTATGGGCGGAGGTTCATCTGGATTACAAGGTACCTTTGGTGGAGAAACTAAATCCGGAATTACAAGACTATTTTCAAAAAACATTCTTTCTGATCAAATAGTTTGGTTTATACCTCTTGCAGTTTTAGGCTTTATAGCCGCAGCAATCAAAGAAAAGTTAAACTACAAGTTGGATAATAAGAAAAAGCAAGCATTAATGCTATGGTTCATGTGGTTCCTACCTGTATTTATATACTTTAG
Organism: Clostridium omnivorum; assembly: GCF_026012015.1. Taxonomy (NCBI): domain Bacteria; kingdom Bacillati; phylum Bacillota; class Clostridia; order Eubacteriales; family Clostridiaceae; genus Clostridium; species Clostridium omnivorum. The sequence goes on from NZ_BRXR01000001.1 coordinate 1,692,059, forward strand.
CTTCAATACTGGTACCTTCCACAGCTACTACTTAACAATGCTGGCTCCAGCAGTTGCAGCACTGACAGGCATCGGTCTTACTTCAATGTGGGAGCTTTACAACGAAGGCGGATGGAAATCCTGGTACTTACCTGTATCACTATTGGCTAATGGAGCTGTGCAGCTATTAATGCAGTATTACTTTGTAAGTACCTCCAGTATTATTAAAGTATTAATGGTACTTCTAATAGTTCTATGCTTTGGATCTTCTATAGTTCTCGGCATATCTAATCTAGCAAAGAAGAACACTAATAACAATGATAAAATAAATCAAGAAAATAATAATAACTTTAAAAAGATTTTTGTAAGTCTAGCTATGATAGGACTTTTAATAACTCCTCTTGTTGGATCATCCACAGTGTTATTTACTAAACTTAATGGCTCCTTCCCAGCAGCAGGACTAGAGCTATTATCCAGTGTAGCAACACAAGGTGCTGGACAAATGGGTTCAAATGGTCCAATGGATATGGCTGGAAATAGTAATTCAAAGCTTATTGAGTACTTACAACAGAATAAAACAAGCTCACAAAAGTACTTGCTAGTTGTGTCAAATGCTAATGAAGCAGCAGATATAATAGTGCAGACAGGAGAACCAGTTATGGCAATTGGCGGATTCCTTGGCAATGATAAATCTATCACCCTAGATCAATTTAAAGAATTGGTTAAAAAGGGAGAAGTAAGATATGTTATGACTGGTGGCATGAAAGGCGGCGGCAGCGGAAACGCAAGCAATGAAATCATGAATTGGGTTCAGCAAACTGGTACGCTTGTTTCTTCTAGTGAATATGGAGTAACAAATGCTGCAACTAATCAAACTAATAACAATGCTTCTTCATCAAATACTCAAACTAATACTAGTAATACCGATTCAGCTAATGCTAAAACTAATAATAACAATGCATCTCAAGATAATCAAAGACATGATGGCTTTGGCGGTGGAAACTCCGGACAATTATATGACCTAAAAGCATATACTGATAGCTTAACTAAATAATTTTCTCATGGCAGTAGAGGTGAATTCCTCTGCTGCCTTTTTATTCTAAGTTTCATGAACTCCCTCTCATTATTCATAAGCATATCATAGCCAATTGATAATTACTGGAATATAATACTATATTTTGATACAATGGTATTGTTATAGTTTAAACATAATAAATGGAGGTTGCGTCATGGACATTACTTATTATAACAATGATAAAACCGTTTTTAATTATAGAACTTGTGCAGTTATTACAGATGATAAAAGAATGTTGCTGCATAAAGGAAAGAATGATGATTTTTGGACACTTGTTGGCGGCAGAGTACAAATGCTAGAGTCCTCAGAGGCTGCTATAAAAAGAGAGATAAAAGAGGAATTGGGAGAAACCGTTGAAATTAATGGTTTGCTATGGACACTAGAAAACTTTTTTAAATTAAAAGGCAATAGCTTTCATGAGCTTTCAACCATTTATTCTGTTAGCCTTACAAAAGGCTCCTGGCTGCTAAATCAAAAGACTTCATTTAATGGATTGGAAGGTGAAAGGCTAATATATAAATGGTTTACTGTTAATGAGCTTAAGGAGCTAAATATTAAGCCAAGCTTTTTAAAAGAAAGACTAATGTGCTTGCCTAATAGTCCAAGCCACATAATTTATAGTGAATATTAGCTTTATTATGTCATATACATGAGATGATATATTAATGGTTATTTTTGAGGGGGAAATTTATGATAGAATTACGTAAAATCACATTTGATAATTTTGATGAGTGCATTAAATTAGAGCCAAATGAAAATCAAAAGAGTTTTGTTGCAAGCAATATACGCAGCCTCGCACAGGCCTATGTTGCATTAACAAACAACGACTGCATTCCTATGCCCTATGCCATATATGCCGATGATATTATGGTAGGGTTCATAATGATGTCCTACGCTGAAGAAGATGAGGATGGTTTTGAAACGGCTTATTGGGTATGGAGATTTATGATTGACAAAAATCATCAAGAAAAAGGTTATGGCAAGGAAGCTATGACAAAGGCTCTTGACTTAATTAGAACCTTCCCACACGGAAAGACTTCTTCAGTTTATCTTTCCTATGAACTAGAGAATGTAGTTGCAAAAGCTCTCTATGCTTCTTTCGGCTTTGTTGAGACTGGCAGAATAGAAGATGGTGAAATGGTAGCAAAACTTACTTTATAAATATATAAAAATTGATGGAGAACGATAAGATGAAAAATAATTTATTAAACGATATGATATTATCAATAGAAAAACAAAACTTACATGTGCTTAATGTAGTTGTTAGGCAAAATGGTGAAGTAATTGCTAAACATGATTTTGAAGAGGAAAAGCCAATTCTTTTATGGTCAATAAGCAAAACCTTTACTTCTATGGCAGTTGGAATTGCAATTAGTGAAGGCTACTTTAAAATAACTGACCATGTTATAGATTTTTTTCCTAACATCCCAGCTGCATATTTAAGTGAAAATCTTAAAAAGGTTACAATTCATGATCTGCTTTGCATGGGATCTGGACATGCTGAATGTCCAATATTTAAAGCTGATAGAGAAGGTAATGGAATATATGATATCTCCCAATTATTCTTTGAAGAACCCTTTTTATACGAGCCAGGTACTCATTTTACCTATGACAATACAGCAACCTACATGCTTTCAAAAATTATTGGCATTACAACAGGCACTAACTTAGATGAGTACTTAGAAAAAAGAATATTTCAGCCGCTAGACATACAAAAGCCTAAATGGGATACATGTCCAAAAGGGACTCCACTAGGATTTTCAGGCTTACGTTTAACTGCAAATCAATTATCTAAATTTGGGCAATTACTTCTTAATAAAGGCCTATGGGATGGCAAGCAGCTTATTCCTTCAAGCTATATAGAACAGGCAGCCTCTGTTCAAATTAAAACCTACGATTTCAACGAATTCTTTGCAACAGAAGATCATCATCAAGGATATGGTTATCAAATGTGGATGAACTCATATCCAAATTCCTATCGAATGGATGGTCTATATGGTCAATATGTTGTAATGCTGCCAGATAAAAACGCTGTTGTTACCTTTGTTTCTAATGAACCTGAAAAAATGACAGCGATTCTTGAGCTTACATGGAAAACAATAGTGGATAAACTATAAGTATATTGAAGACTAGGAGCATAACAATACTATGCTCCTAAACACTTTTTTAAAATTATTGAATGATTAGAAGGTGAAATTATGATGAGTTCTATACTAAGTTACCTAAAGAAAATTTTAATCTTAACTTTTATAAATCTCATTATTGTTGTATTAGTGTATCTAATTAAAAAACAGTTTACATTGTATAATGTTGGTTATGGCTTATCTATTGGTGGTATAGTAATGTGTATCCTAGGGGCTCTTGCTTTGATGGGATTTGGAAATATAGCCAATATAGATGCTCGAAATACTTATGCAGCTAGATATGACGGAGAAAAATTTGGCAGACAGTACATTAAGGAAAGAAATAAAAATAGAAGCTTCACCTTACTTATGCTTTTGTCTGGTCTTTTCTCCTTAATACTTGGATATTTAATAAGATAGTGGGTGTATATTATGAATATAAGTATTACAAAAGCTGAAGCTGCCACTTTATAATTAAGAATTTAGAGGAGTGATTACAAAATGTACTATGTAAAATCACTTATGTATAGAAATCCAGTAATATCAGCGCTTATCATAAACACCATTACTTTGTTTGTCGCTGTATATTCAGTATTCTACGATGAATATTGGCTATTAGCATGGATGCCTTTAGTTGGCATTTTGAACAGGAAAATCATTAATAAAGGCGAAAATATTAACAAACAGAAAAAGAACTTTATTTTAGTCAGCCTTGTTTTTATGATTATATGCTTTTTAGCCTATTCTTTTCATATGCATAATATAAGAATTAATCAAATTATGAATGGTCTATAGGCTTTTTATATTTAAGTTCAAAAGTGCATAATATTATTAAGACTATTGCTATTGATAAGAAGGATTTGCTTACGCCAATAGAATTATATAGGACCTGCAATTAAAAATTCTATTATAGCAAAGAAAGTGAGCAGCAATTTCAAGTCTATATTTTACATTTTTTACATGATATAATTAAATTAGGGGAGAGTTGAGACTTTTCATTTCACACTTCTATTTTCCACAAAAAACAAGAGTGGAGCTGAATCACTATGAAAAAAAAACTAACGAATATACTAAAAGTGATATTCTTAATTATAATTGCCGTTATTTTATTATTTTTTCTTATTCGATCTATCATAAGCCATAACACGTTAAAAAACTCAACAAGTAAAAACAAAGTAAGTGAACTACAACAGATAAAGCTGCAAAATAAAATGCAGACTGTACTTCTAGAAGGAAAATCAAAAGACTTGCCTATCTTAATAACAGTTCATGGAGGTCCAGGCACCCCTATTCCTTTCAGTATTGGAGCTAGAAATGCATTTCCTGAATTAACAGATAAATATATTATGGTTTATTGGGACCAATACGGCTGTGGAAAAAATTATTCCCCTCTTAATAATGAAATTACAATTGAAAACTATGTAAACATGTTAGCAGACCTAGTAATGGAAATAAGAAAGCAGTATCCAGATAATAAAATATATCTTTTGGGAATGTCCTGGGGATCAATATTGACCTGTAAAGTATCTAACCGTCTGCCGGATATAATAAGTGGAGTTATAGTCTATGGGCAGATAGTAAATAATCTTGGAAAAAACGAAGATGCATACAATCAATTGATTCGATGTAATTTAAAAAAAGAAGAAAGACAAGTATTGGATCAGGTTATGAAATCTGATAATTGTGATTTTGAATCTCGCCTAGAGGTTTACTCATTAATAGGCAAATATACAAATGGGTATTTTTATAAAGATAAAGGTGAAAGTAATTCTAAAATATATAAATTGATTCTTGGAATGTTTTTTAGCCCAGATTACACACTAACAGATGCCTATAATTCTCTTATTGGCGGCAACAAAAATGTTCAAATGAATTCAAATCTTTTAAAAGAAATGTTTAATACTGATTTGTCAAAGGAACTTTCTAATGTAAAGATTCCATATCTAATTTTACAGGGTAAGGAGGATACAATAGCTTCAACTTCTACTGTAGAAACTCTAGCTTCACATTCTAATAACCCAAATTTAAAAGTTAAGGTGCTTGAAAAATCCGGACATATTCCTACGAATAATTGCTTTAAAAAAATTATTGATACAGTAATAAATTATCAAACTAAATAATACCACTTAATGCTTTAAATTATGGTGCCTAGTATTAAAAGTACCAATAAAATTACTTTTAGTAAATTGTAGGTTTACCATTGGGGGTTGTGTATGAAAACTAAATTTAGCCTTTGGTCATTTATACTTTCTTTAATTTGCTTAATAGCTTTTTTAGTTTCGTCATTCTCAAAAAAAGCACTTGAATTTATAACTAGTTCTATGCATGTCCATCCAATGTATGTTGTATTATGCTTATCTTTGGTTACATTCACTTTGGGCTTAATTGGCTTTGCTGCAGCAACCAATTGGAAATTGTTATTAAGAAGTATTTTAACGGTCCTCATAGCCTTTACTTTGTCTGTATTAACACTGTTTATCATACTTGGAGCAAATATGTTTCAATTCACATAATACTTAATATTTATTTAAGAATAACTATAATAGTTATTCTTTTTTTGTTGAAGTTGTTTTAAGCTATACACCCTATTTTGTTGAAAACATTTACAATTATGTTATATATTTGGTATAATTGTTATGACTTTACTCTAATGTTCTTTACATTAATGTAAAACTAATATTTATGATTACAAGGGGGTGAATTAAATGGAAAATCAAACAACTATTGCTCTAGATCTTTCTAAGGAATTAGAAATAGTAGATGCTTGGGCATCTGGATGTTGTTCTAACACAGCAGATCCTACTGAAATTTAGCTTTATTCTTTACTAATGACATTTAAAAATTAAATCAAATTTTTTAAGCATAAGTTTGGCAAGTTCTATTATTAAAATCAAATGATAAAGTCAAACTTATGTTTAATCAAAGATTTGTTATGATTTCGTTTATATAATTCTGATAAATAGATAAAAGAGGTGTATTTAAAATGAATGCTACTACAACTTTATGCAACAATGACTTTTTAGTTATACATCCATCAACAATCATGAGACAAGAAGATGAAAACAAATGGTTAGTTTTTTTTCCGCCAACTCGCGGACTCCATTTTATTAAAAATATAGGCAAAGAAATACTTGATTTATGTAATGGCGAGCAATCAGTAAGCAGCATATCAGAAATTATCTCCAATAAATATAATCTTGAATTAGCTGAAACTAGTAATTACATATTAAATTTTCTTAATGAATTATTTATTCGTAATGTGATTATAAAAAAGGGGGAGTAATTTATGTTAACTAGCTTAAAAGCCCCTATTTTTGCTGCACTTAGCATAACCAAAAAATGCAACTTAAAATGTGTTCACTGTTATGCTAGTGGAGGCGAAAGGGATAAAAATGAACTAACTGATGATGAGTTAAAAAATGTTATTAAGCAATTAATTGATATGGGAATATTGAACATAGATTTCTTAGGCGGTGAACCCTTCGAAAGAGAAAACTTTCCAGAACTAATTCAAATGGTTATTGACGCAGGCCTCAGGCTTAATGTTACAACCAATGGAACACTTATTACCGAAGACTGGCTGGATAAGTACGGAAAAAACATATCTCTTCTTAGAATAGCTCTAGATTCGCCAATCCCAGAAGAACATGATAAATTTAGGGGTGTTCCAGGTTCCTGGCATAAGACTTATAATTCAGTTAAGTCTGCAGTAGATAGAAAGATTAACGTAACATTAGTAACAACTTACCACCGAAAAAATACTCATCAATTAAGCGATATGGTAAGCCTAGCTGCCAATCTAGGAGTTGCAGGTTATGCCAACACATGCCTCTTTCCATCTGGAAGAGGAAAAAGTCTAGAAGAAGATGTTTTTTCTGTAGAGGATATGAAAGAATTTCTCACCGAATGGGGAAATCAAAGAAAGATATTAAAAGAAAAGAATATTCGTCTAAAGCTAATAGATGAAACACCTATTACCATTTTACTAGCTGATAAGTCTGGTTACGAAAATGAGTATCTAACATTTAAAGCTAATTGTGCTAACAAAACTCCTACATGCAGAGCTTGTACTGCTGGTTTACTTCAAGTTCATTTGACTCCTACTGGACATCTAATACCTTGTGGCGGAATGGAAGGTATAAAAGAACTTCAGACAGATGACAACGATGTTAGATTGCATTCAATTGAACACATTTGGAAAAACTCATGGATTTTTAATGCAATGAGAGATCGTCTATATACGGACAAGCCTTATTCAATAAATGACAAATGTAACAAATGCGAATTTTTACAATATTGTGGTGGTGGCTGCCGTGCTGCGGCATATTTAACACATGGCAATTTTGAGAAGGCTGACTCATTTTGTTGGTATGAGCCAAAATAATACTGTATTATTTTAATTTAGGAGAAAATCATTATGTTAGAAAGAGTGGTTATATCTATTACAAATAGATGCAATCTTCACTGTATTCATTGTTATGCTAATAGTGGACAAGAAGATTCTAATACATTAACAACTACAGAGCTTGAAAGAATTGTTGAGCAAGTAGCAAGGTCCAGTGCACAGTATTTAATTATTTCTGGTGGAGAACCTATGCTAACTCCAGATAGATTAGAATGTGTAGCTATTAATGCAAATAAGCTTGGATTAAAAACTATACTAACAACAAATGGAACTCTAATAGATAGCCATACAGCCAAATGGCTGAAAAGGCTTAAAATTGATACAGTTCAAATAAGTCTTGATTCAGATAGAGCTGAAGAACATGAATTTATTAGAGGAAAGGGCACATTTAGAAGTGCTGTTAATGGAATACAAACCATTGTGGATAATGGACTAAACTGCCATATTATGATGGTTGCCTTTAAACACAATGTAGAGCGAATAAGCAGCTTAGCTATTCTCTCAAAAGAATTGGGTGTGAATTTGCTTGCAGTAGATAGGTTCGTTCCTACTGGCAGAGGAAAATTTTCTGATAACCTTGATTTAAGTAAAGATGAGTTAATTAAACTCCATTCTCAAGTTTTAGAAATAAAAAATGAAAAATATATACCAATTTCTACAAATGACCCTATTTGTAATGCCATATATTTAAAAAGAATGGGATTACAAAACTTTGACTGGGCAAAAGATGCTAACTTGGGTTGTACTGCCGGAACGCGTTTATGTATGATTTCAGCTAACGGAGTTGTCTATCCATGTACCTTCATTAATGTTCCAATTGGAAATATTCGCGAAAATAATTTAAAGGATATATTAGAAAATAGTCCCTTGATTACAGCTTTAAAAGAAAGGGATAAATTTAAAGGCAAATGTGGTAACTGTAATGTCCGCTATATATGTGGCGGTTGTCGTGCACATGCTCTTAGTACATATAAAGATATATTGGAAGAAGATCCCTGTTGTTAATTGCTATGATATAATTAAAGTAAGGTAAGAAACATCTCAACCCTATATATAAACTTAATATATAAGGTTGAGATATTTATATCGGGCAAATATATTTCAGTTCACATAATATTTTTTACAAGGGGGTTTATCATGAATTTAGAAGAATTACGCTTAGACTGTGCCATTAAGCAGAAGAAAGGACTGCACTTTATACTAGCATCCATTCTTATTTGGCTTGCAGTATTAATAGTACATTTAACATCCTTACCTATTTTGACTAAAAACTTACTTACCTTTTGCTGTACAGCACCTCTACTACCTATAGCATTTCTTATATCAAAGGCTATTAAGGTTGATTTTCAAAACAAAGGAAATCCATTAACTAATTTAGGCCTTTTGTTTTCCATAAATCAATTATTATACTTATTGATTGCCATGTGGGTATATCCAACGGTACCTTCAAAAATGGTAATGGTACTAGCTATGATTTTTGGTGCTCATTTATTGCCCTACAGCTGGCTATATAAGTCTAAATCCTATATGGTTTTATCAGTTGTAATTCCAATTTTATCACTTATAGTGGGCTGTAACTTTGAATCTTATATCCTTGCAGCAATGATGATGGTAATAGAAATTCTATTCAGTATCTCTTTAGTGATTGAAAATAAAAAGCTATAAATCTAGCTGCAAAAATTATATATTGGTGGTGGAATTTAATATGAACAGAATTGAAGTTTTAAGAAAATATATTGATGAAATGCTTATAAACATGGTAGATTCTGAAGAACGCAGATGCGCCTATTTACATTTATATGGCGTTTCCCATTTATGTACCTTAATTGCATTAAAACGTGGAGAAAACGCTGAACTTGCTACAATGGCCGGTATGCTTCATGACATATACTCATATTCTAAAATGGACTCAAAAGACCATGCGCATAAAGGTGCTTCTATGGCTAGAGAAATATTAAATGCACTTAAAATAACAAATGAAGCTGAAACTGAGTTGATTTGCAGTGCTATTTATACCCACAGTGAAAAAGAAGTTATACACTCTAGTTTTAATGAGATCTTAATAGATGCTGATGTTTTTCAGCACTGCCTATATAATCCTTTGTTTGAAATCATGCCTCATGAAAAAGACAGATATGAAAAACTTAAGCGTGAGTTTGGTCTATCATAGAATTTTAAACTCTTTTACAATAATATTTACTTAATGTTGAAAATAATTACTTTAGTGTGTTTCAAAAAAGAAAGGTAAGTAAAAATGGGTATTTTCATATTTTTCGTGCTAGCAGCTATTGAAATTGCTCTAGCAGTATTCAGCATTATTACAAAATCTAAACAGCTTAAAGTGAGGAGCATTGCAAGAATATTTGAAGGTGCAGCCCTTCTGCTACTAATCATTCTAGCAATAATTCACTGGGGCCCTAGTTATTACGCTTTAACTGGGTTGATACTTTTACTTGCAGTAACCGGAGTAATGAATTTAATTCGTAAAAAGGATGAAAAAAAGCCATATACAACAAGACATACTATTTTTAAAACTATAGGAATGGCACTGCTTATCTTCATTGCAGCCCTACCAGCCATCTTATTCCCACAGTATGAAGAAATAAAACCAACAGGCAGTTATAAAGTTGGAACCATAACCTATACCTATACTGATACAAACCGCATTGAAACTTATACTAGTACAGGTAAAAACAGAAGGTTGAATGTGGAATTTTGGTATCCCAAGGATGCACAGGGCACTTATCCCCTGGTTGTTTTTTCACATGGCTCCTTTGGCATTAAAGAGAGTAACGAAACACTTTATAATGAGCTTGCAAGCCATGGTTATGTTGTGTGTTCAATAGACCACACTTATCAGTGCTTTTCCACAACAGATGTAAATGGAAATACCATAAGAATGGATAGTACCTATGCCAAGGAAATCCAAGCTGAAGATGCACATAATAATAAACAGCAAAGCTATGAGTATTATCAAAAGTGGATGAAAATACGAACTGGTGATATAAATTTTGTAATAGATCATATACTTGGAGAAGCTAATACTCCTAATTCGGATAGAGTGTACAAGCTTGTGGACTCAACAAAAATAGGCGTTATGGGACACTCTCTAGGTGGTTCCGCAGCACTTGGAATAGGTCGGCAGCGAAAGGACATTAAAGCAGTTATAAGCCTGGAGGCACCATTTATGTGCGATATTGAGGGCGTTAAGAATAATGAGTTTGTATTTACAAAGGAAAATTACCCAGTGCCGCTTCTTAATGTGTATTCAGACTCATCCTGGGGCCATTTAGCAGATTGGCCGCAATATGCGGAAAATTATGCTCTGCTGTCTAATACTAATAAAACAGCATTTAGTGTACATATTAGTGGTGTAGGCCATCTTTCACTCACTGACTTATCCCTTACAAGTCCTGTGCTGACTCGCATACTAAATGGACATAAATCAACAAAAGGCGCAGACTGTTTAAAAATAATTAATAAGCTTTGTCTACAGTTTTTCGATTGCTATTTAAAGGGAGAGGGTCAGTTTAAATCCAGTGGCAACTATTAATTTATGATTTTTTAAACAAGTAGTAAAATACAAAGTGCTAACCCATAAAATTAGCACTTTTTTCTTTTATGTTGAAAACTTTTTTTAGACTTCAAGGGTATATATTAGTGAAATGAGAAACTTTGAAGTGAGGAGGTGGGCTTTTGGAAAGTCAACTAATAAAAAGAATAAGACAAAAGGATAAGGAAGCTTTTAAAGAGCTTTATAATCTCTATGCAACTCAAGCTATTAGAACTGCAATTGCTATTACTAAAAATACTGCAACTGCTTCTGATGTGGTTCAGGAGACCTTCATAAGGGTGTATAAAAATTTAGATAAGTTTGATAAAAGTAAACCCTTTAAGCCTTGGTTTTATAAAATCCTTATTAATGAATGCAACAGAGTGCTAAAGACCTCATCTAATATTGTATATCTTGAGGATTCAGACAAGGAAGCTATTACTGGTTCAAGTGCTGATACCTATGAGTTTCAGGAATACGAGGATCTTTATGCTGCCATAAGTGATTTAGAAGATACAGTTAGGATACCTATAGTTTTAAAATATTTAAAGGGCTTTAAGGAAGAAGAAATTGCTGACATACTTAGTCTCAATATAAACACAGTAAAATCCCGTTTATATAAAGGCAGGCAAAAATTAAAGAATGCAATGAACAAATTATCAGAAAGGAGTGAATTAAATGGATGATAGATTGGATGAAAGAATAAGTGAAGCACTTCTAAAGGGCACTGAAGAAGCAGATAAGCTAACTGATTCCATATGGGCAAATATAGCGCCGGAAGTGGATTTTATTGAAGATAAAAAAAGCTTTAAGTCATTTAAAATTGCAGTAAGTGCTGCAGTTATTATGATAATACTAGTACTAACTACCCAGCAGGGCAAGGCTGCTATAGGTAAAATTAAAGAAATTTTTGTTCCTAAAAAGGTTGTAGTTCAAGAATTAGAAGGAATAAAGGAACAAAAGCAGGTAGATTTGCAAGAAGGCAGCAAGAACTATATTATATATTTTGATAAAGAAATGTTTACTATGACTAAGGCAGGCTCTAAAGACAGAATTGAGCCTAAGCAAAAAAATGATAAGCTTCCAGCTATATATATGGAAATTGAACAGATTAAGAATAAAAATGTGAAAACAATGGCCACTGAACTTCAAAATGAGCTAAAGTCTAAGTATTCTATTGTAAACACTCCAGAGGAAGTAACTAAGCCACTAAAGGGCACTGTTTTAATGGCTCAGAGCGGCAATAAGTGGAATGATACGGCTATTAGATATTATTTAGTGGATAACACTAAAGGCGGCGCCTTTGTAATAAAGCAGCAGTTCTTTGTAGAAGCAACTGAGGGCTATGGTGCAAGATTCGATAATATGCTTAAAGAATTTAAGATTGTAGATGCGGATAAATAAAACAGGGAGTCAAACTCCCTGTTTTATTGTGCCAACTTTTTCTCCAGCTCTTTTTTAAATTCTTCTGAGTCTATTGAAATTCCTCTGCCCTCGGAATCACCAAATACAAGCACTCGGCAGCCATCCCTTTTCATTCCCTGAAGCCAATACTCCATGAATTCAAATAAATCTATGCCTTCTGGGTTTGCTTCCTTCCACTGATTTTCCTTGCAGTACTTTGCAAACTCAAAGCCAGGCCAAATGGGCATTGCTATATTATTATTTTCATCTTTTATAGTTACCCAGCCATTCTTGTTCTTAAGCCCCCATATCTGCTCTGTTTCAGCAACTCTATCAAAAAAGTACTTGTACTTTCTATCCTTAGTTAAACAAAATATTTCCTCTACCTCACTGTAGTACATATAAATTTCTCCCTATATTTTCAGTTAATCTCTAGCCTGTTCAATTATATCCTTTATCTTATGTTTCAAATTCTTTAGCTGAATCTCCTTAGCATCGCAATCCCCTCTTAGCTTTTCCATAACTTCTTTGACTCTATCAATTGAAGAAGCTACATTTTCTAAAGAGCTTTCAATTTTATCTTGAACACTCATGTCAGTAAAAATGTTATCAAAAAATAAATCAGCAAATCTATCAAAGGAATCAATGTCTATGGTTATATTTATATCCAGATTTACATCTTTTAGCTCTCTTTTAAATCTGTTCAGATTGCTCATTGCGGCATTAATATATTCTACTGCCTCATCAATATTGGAATGTTTTGCAGAGGAGCTTATAAAGCCACCTCCAAAAATGTCTAAAGTTCCCCAGCCCTCAGCTTCACTTAAGGAATCTTTGGCACTCTCAAGTGAACCAAGTACTGTACTTCCTGCGTTAATTGCTTCTATAATCTCAGTTATATCTGAATTTAAATCCGCGGCTTCTTCCATTAAGGACAATATTTCATTTGAATACTTATCTTTTGACTCCAGTATAAGCTTTTGCTTTTTCTCTATCAAAGCTTCGTAATCAATTTCTGCATTAGAAACTTCCCTTAACTGAGCTTTATAGTCTTTCATCTCCGCTTCCATAAGCTTAATTGAATTACAGCATTCATCATATTTTAGCTTGGCAGCCATAAATTCTCTCTTTTCCTTATCTAGCCTTTCTTCTTTGCTGCCAAGTACTTCTAATATCAAGCCTTTAACACTTAAATGTTCCAGCTTTTTAACATCCATTTCTTCTTTATCAAGAATTTCTTTTAGCTCAGCTTCTCTATGCTTTTCACTGTCTAACTGCTCTATAGCATGCTGCAGCAGGCCATCTATTCTCTCTTTTTTTCTAAGCTGCTCTTTAGCTTCTAAAATTTCAGAATTTATTTTCTCATACATATAAATACCCCCTTGTTAGATTATATTATACTATGTTTTTCGCTACTACGAAATATAGCAGCAGAAGGAAGGAGTTCCCCCTTTAGCCTAAATACAGCTATATTACTAACCTTTAGCCCCTATGATACTATTAAAAACTTTACCAGTACCTATCAAAAATCTATTTTATACTCGTATATTATAAAATGTACTTTCATTTTGAAAACAGTATATGGTATAATATGGTAAAACAATTTATTTTCTATTAATTCCTTTATGGTATAATATATTTGTATTTCTGTTTAGGTAATTAGACAGAGGAGGTATAAAATTGGTTAAAAAGTCTTTACCTTTATCAATATTGCTCGCTCTTTTGATTTGTACAAGCAGTGTGACTTTTGCTGCAGTGGACCCTCAGAGCACTATTGCAGATAATAAAGTTAAATTTCAGCAGATGAGCGACAATTTAATTGAAACAAACAAAAAAATCTCTACTTTGAATACTCAAATTGAAAAGTTGAAAAATGACATTAGCAAAAATAATGCAGACATTGATAAAAACAATAAACAAATAGACGTGGAAAAAGCACATATGGAACAGCTAATGAAGGAAGTAGATAGTAGCCAAGCTGTTGCAAATAGGCGAATTAGGGCAATGTACATAAATGGATACAATGAAAATATAGTTGGTTCACTGCTTTCATCTAAGAGCTTCTCTGATGCTGTTTGTAAATTTGAAGCAGTAAAAGAAGTGATTTCTTATGACAAAAAAATCTTTAATGGTTTAGCAGAAAAAAAGAAGGAATTGGACAAAAGTATTAGCTCTCTAGATGCTAAGAAGGAGCAGCTGCAAAAGTTAAAGGATAATAACGATACAAACCTTAAGCAATTAGATGATGATAAGGCTAAACTCCAAGATTTAGCTAAACAATTTGAGCAGCAAAGGAATAACGCAGCTCAGATTATAAAAGAAAATGAAGAAAAGCTTATTGCCCATGCTGTTTCTGTAATAGATTCTAGTACAAGCTCTATAAGTGATATGAAGAATGCTCTTATGACTTTAAACAGCTTGCTGCCACAGATAAGTACTGATTCTGTTAAACAGAAGGCAAAGAGCTATATAAGCTCTGGAAATGCAAAGCTTGCTGACATGATTGCAAGGAGTTCAGCTCCTGCCGGAACTGACAATGTTACTTTTAAAGCTACTTATACTATGGAAGCTACGGCCTATTCTGGTGGAACAGTTACTGCCTTAGGATTAAAGCCTGTAAGAGATCCTTCAGGCCTAAGCACTGTAGCTGTGGACCCATCTGTAATACCTCTAGGCACTAAGGTTTATATATCTGGCTATGGCTATGCTATTTGCTCAGATACAGGTGGAGCAATAAAAGGAAACATTGTAGACTTGTATATGAATAGTGAGAGTGAATGTCTTTCCTTTGGTAGAAGAACAGTAGTTGTGAACATAGTAGCTTATCCAGGCGAGTGGTAATTTTTAAGATGTTATTTAATAGGGAGATAATTAGTTATGAGAAAGTTAATAAATTTAATTCTAGGCATTGTTCTCTTGATATTAGTTTTTAGAATAGCCAAAGTAGTACTAAAGCTTCTATTTTTAGCTATTATAGTATTTCTCATTTATGATGCTGTTAAAAAGAGCTAGATGCTAACAAATACATTTTGCTAATAACAATTTTGAGGTAAGAACTAAGAAGTAAAAAGTAATAGTTGTAGTTAAAATTCAGCAAAGCTGAATTTTACCACAATTATTATCTCTTAGTTCTTACCTCTTACTTATTTACAAGTTACATTTCATATTTCCATAGTTTTTGCTAATGCATGAAGCTTGCTTAGTGTTTTCCAATTACGCACAGTTGTTGGTACATCCAATTTATAAAGATTATTAGCAAGTTTTGAATTTCTAATACTATTATTGAATAAAAGATATACATCTCTTCCTACAATATTGTATTTATCACTTTCACTTCTATAAACATCTATGCACTGAAGCTTTTCCTTTAATGGACTATGTGCAAGTAACGCAACATATAGACTCTCCGCATCGGATACTGCCTCTGCTTCTATTACTTCATCCTTGGAGAATGGGCAGTTCAATATAATCTGTTCTAACTCCGCAGCTGTTCTCAAAATAACTTTTACTGAAGTTCCAAAAACCGCCTCAATCTCATGTTCAATTTTATTACACAATACTTCCTCTGCTTCATTTGATTTAAATAAAACATTTCCACTTTGAATATAGGTTTTTACTTCACAAAGTCCAATTGATTCAAATACTTGTCTTAAATCCGCCATCTTAATTATGTTTTTTCCACCCACATTAATACCTCTTAACAATGCTATATAAACAGTCATATTCTAAACTCTCCTTAATTGAAAATAAATTTAAATTTTGAAGCAATTTTACTATATTTATGCAAACCTTTTCTTTTATTGTAATTTTACAGCATACTTTTAATTTTATCAAACAATTCTTTGCTGTATCATCCTAAATTATTTCATTAAGTACATATTTGTATAATTTATTTTTTAAGTTAAATAATATTACTATAAATTCAAGTTAATTGTGAGAGGAGCTACCATTATGCAGTTAGTTAAAATATCAGATCACCAAATATACTCTGATGACAGATTTGTAAAAAAGGATATGATAAATGAAGAAAAGGCTCTTTTGTTTACATTAAATCTTAAACCTGGGCAAGAAGTTCCTCCTCATACTCATGGAGAGAGCGGACTTATAATTTATGTAATTTCTGGAAATGGGCTTCTAAATGTAAACAATAAAACAGAAAAGATAGCTGCTGGAGATGCAATTTATTGTTCTGGAAATGAACTTTTCAGCATGAAAAATACATCAGATGAAAACCTTTCTTGCTTTGCATCTTTAACTAAATAAAATCAGCCAGCCCCGTGACTTTCACCTGTTAGCCTGCGTCCATACTGAACGCACCAAAAAACCCCTCAAATAGAATATCTATTTGAGGGGTTAAAATATATACTAATTAAATTGCTATAATTTAGATAGCCATTATATTTTCAGCTTGAGGTCCTTTTTGTCCTTGAGCAACATCAAAAGAAACCTTTTGACCTTCTTCAAGTGACTTATAACCTTCTGATTTTATTTGAGAAAAATGTGCAAAAACATCTTTTCCATCTTCTCCTGTAATAAATCCAAAGCCTTTTTCTGAATTAAACCATTTTACTGTACCAGTCATCTAACTGTACCTCCGAAATTTTATTATTCTTAAACTCATTGCACTAATTCACTAATAAAATTTCGATATCATCATACTATACGTAGAAAGTACTAATTGAAATATATTTTGTTGAATCGTTAACCATCAATTTAAGTTCTTATTAAGAATAACATAGTTTATTAAATAAAACAAGTTATCTTTTATAAATAACTCATTTATATAAATTATTTGTATAATCACTATTAATGGTATATGATTAAAGGATATGGCAGCTAGAAGGTTCTAATTGAGCTTCCATTGTGAAGGAGAAACAATATGGAACTAATTCAGCCAATAAAAGACACTGACTTAATTAATACGCTAGAATCGGAATTGCTTAAGGTGGGATATAAAAATTATTTACTATTTGATATAGCAATAAATACGGGTTTAAAGATTATAGATATAATAAATCTTACCGTTTGGGATGTGAAAAACAAGTCTCAAATTGAAGTAAAGGATGGTAGGACCGGCAGGATACTAAAATATGCCGTGCCTCCTGAAGTTCACGAAGAGATTGAGAAGTTTATACTTGGAATGTCTGCAGGAGATCTGCTTTTTCCAAGTAAAAATGGCGGAAAAAGGCCTATAACAAATAAGCAAGCCTTTAAGTGCCTGAATGAAGCAAGCGGAAAACTTGGTCTAGCTGATATCGGCACACACACACTCAGAAAAACCTTTGGGTATCACCATTATAAAAAGTATAATGATATTGCCTTACTGCAGAGCTTATTTGGTCACTCTTCCCCTGACATGACTCTTAGATATATAGGTGTTGCTGATATTGAAGACATCAGCATTGAGGATTTCTTTCAATAATAAATAAAAGTGAGAACATATACAGACAAGGCTACAACTTCCTATTTATTGAACCAAAACACAGCTGTAGGCTTTAAGCAATAGAAAATAAAATACCACGAAGGGACTTAGGTGAAGATAAGCATGGCTACAAATAGAAGTGTTACTGGAAATTTCAACTATAATAATATAGAAAAAAAAGCTAAAAACTTTATGTACAAAAATCTAGAGAGAAGCAACTGTTATAACTGCGACTTTTCAGGCTCGGTTTTTGATTTTGTAAGCTTTAGAGGAGCACATTTTAAATCCACCAATTTCTTCAGGTGCAGCTTTAAATATGCAGAATTTATTGGAACACAATTAAAAGACAGTGACTTTAAAAGTGCTGTTTTTGAAAATGCTGTTTTTGACTCTGTGAAACTGGACGGTACTAATTTTAAGGATGCAAAGTTTATAAATACTATCTTCTTATCTACTGATATAAACAAAGCTAAAAATATAGATATAAATACTCCCGGCATCAGAATTTTCGAAGAAATGCCCAAATTAGAAATCAGCGAAGAGTTAAGAGCTGCTATTTTAACTGCTATGGAAAACAAGTATATAAAAAAGGCACGAGTTCTTGATACAAAAGACGGTGGCCTGAACACATTAAATATTATGCTTCTACTAGAAAACTTTACTGAAGAAACAATAATTACAGGGCTTAAGTTAATTGTTACAAAACTTGATAGGGAATTTTTCACTTTAAGTTATATAATAAAGTTTTTGAAGAATATGTAGAAAATCTTAATAACTTTTCACTTATATAAGAATATGCCAATTGAGACTTCTTCAATAATAAATGCAATGAGAGCGTGCATGAAATTTTATGTCCGCTCTCATTTTTTTTGTTTCTTATCTAGCATATCCCTCTAATTGCTTTTGCAAACCCGTTTTTGTCTTCTTCGTCATCAAAGCCGCCAAACCAATCAACTATTTCAATTGCAAAATCAATAAATGCATTACCTTGAGCTGTTATAATATTGCCATCCCTAATTACTCTATCTAAAATAAAATTCTGTCTTGGAAATGGATCATCTTCCATATAATTCTTCTCATGTGTTTCTGTCCAATTAACAATTGATGTTGTGTATTTTACATTATCAAGCACTCCAGCCTTAGCTAAAAATCTTGGACCTGCACAAATGGCCCCTAATAACTTCCCCCTGGAGTTTATGCTTTGAATAAGTTCTATTAATTCTGACCTCATTTCACCGTTCCACCCTCCTGGGATTATTAATCCTTCAGCCTCTTCCTTCAAAACATCCTTTACTAGTTTTGATGGCTTATAAATAACACCTGATTTACTTCTTATTAATTTATCTTCATAGGAAATAGGAACTATTTCCATGCCTAAATCTGCTCCTAACATGTGAGTAACAAATGTTATTTCAAAGTCCGCCATATCATCATATATAAATACAAAAATTCTTTTCATTTAAATCCCCCCAATTTTAATTTATTTAGATTTTTTATAACTGTCCACATCTTTTAATTTAAGAGAATCGGATATTTTTAGTTCCTTTTGCTTTTTATTAAATTCATCATTTTCAAAAGGACCATAAATTTTATTTTCTTTTGCATTTATAATCCAATAACGTATTACTTTTTCATCCGGTATCATGTATGTACTATTTTCTGATTCCTTTTTTAAGCCTAGTTGTTTTGCTAGAATAAAAGTATCATCGAAGACAATTTCAACAACCTTTGCTGGAATCATTGGAATACCAACGGATGATTTCGGAACAACTTTTATTTCATGTGCTGATGAACATATTAATTGATATCCAGTTGCAAGGTCATATCTATAGTCGGAAATTCCTGGGCCGAAACACCCGCAAAGGGTCATACTTACATAAAGTACAATCACTAATATACATATCCTCTTCATAAACTATACACCCATACAAAATTTTACTAATATTATAAATTATAGCTGAAAAATTAGGTTATAGCAAATTAAAAAAAGATAAATAAATAAGTGGTATAGCAAACTTTTTTAGAATAGTTTGCTATACCACTTTAGTCACTGTTATGAGTAGGATTAACTATATAGCTCTAGTTGCAGCCTTTAAGTATTCTAAATCTTCTCCTTGTACAAATGGAGATAGCTTTTCAAATACAGTCTTGTGATAGTTATTTAACCATGCTTTTTCCTCAGCAGTTAATAAGGAAGCATCTATAGCATCTAAGTCTATAGGGCATAGTGTTAAAGTTTCAAACTTCATAAATTGTCCGCCAAATTCAGTGTTTACATCCTTTTGAACAACTACTAGGTTTTCAATTCTTATACCATGCTTTCCAGCTTTGTAAACTCCTGGCTCGTCAGAGGTTATCATTCCTTTTTCAAGTTTAATTGTATTAGGAACCATTGAAACTCTGTGTGGTCCTTCGTGAACATTTAGGAAGAAGCCTATTCCATGACCTGTTCCATGTTTGAAGTCCATGCCTGCATTCCAAAGTGGAATTCTAGCTAATATGTCTAAGCTTGAACCTGTAGCTCCATATAGGAATCTTTGCATTGCTAGGTCTATCATACCTCTAAGTACTAGAGTAAAGTCTGTTTTTTCTTCTTCTGTTATTGGTCCCATTGCTAAAGTTCTTGTTATATCTGTAGTTCCATCTAAATATTGAGCTCCTGAATCTATTAGATAAAGACTCTCTGGCTTAATTGTAGCTTGAGTTTCTTGTGAAGCACTATAGTGAGGCATAGCAGCATTTTCTTTGTATGCTGATATGGAACCAAAGCTAAGGTCATAGAAGTTTTCTCCTTCTCTTCTAAAGCCTTCAAGCTTATCAGATGCTTCTATTTCAGTAATGTTGCGTGTCTTTATAGTCTTCTTTATCCAATTAATAAATTTAACCATAGCCACGCCGTCTCTTACCATTACATTTCTAACATTTTGGACTTGTATGTCATTCTTTACAGCCTTAAATCTTGTAGTGATATCCATAGCTTCTATAGTTTTTACTTTTATAGCGCTGTGTATCCAAGTATTTGTCTTAGCTGGATCTAGTAATATTGTTCCTTCATTAATAGTTCCAAGGAAGTCAGCTATGCTGTCATATGGCTTAATCTCTATGTTAGCTTTTTCAAGTTCAGCTCTAACCTGTGCATTAACCTTCTTTTCATCTATAAATAGATAGCACTTTTCGTTAGAAATAACTACATAAGATATTGTTAGAGGATTACACTTTACATCTCTTCCTCTAATATTTAAAAGCCATGCTATATCATCAAGACCTGATATTACATAGTGGTTTGCGCCTACAGCCTTCATTTCTTTTATTACTTCAGCAAGCTTTTCTTCTCTTGACTGTCCTGCATATTTAACCTCGTGAATTATTACTTCTGTACAAGGCTTTTCTGGTCTATCCTTCCAAACCTTATCTATTAAATCTTCACTAACATCATAGGAGAACTCTTTGCTCTCTAAAGCCTTTTGAAGACCTCTAAAATAATCTACTGATATTACTTTCCCATCAAAAGCAACCTTTGCTCCCTTATTAAGTGAATCCTTTAAGAAAGCTTCAATAGTTGGTACTCCAGCCTCTCCCATTCTATATAGGGTAACGCCTGAGCCCTTTAGTTGATTTTCTGCTTGTATGAAGTATCTGCCGTCAGTCCATAGTCCTGCATCCTTTAAAGTTATTACTGCAGTACCAGCTGAACCAGTAAAACCAGTTATGAAGGTTCTAGCAGTGTAATGCTCAGCTACATATTCACTTTGATGTGGATCTGAACTTGGCACTATGTACGCTTCTATTCCCTTTTCTCTCATAAGAGCTCTTAGTTGTTCGATTCTTTCTTTAACGTCCATCATACACTCACCTCATCTTTGTGTAAACTATTACACGTATTTTTTCATTACAATTTTATTATAACACAAAGCTATGCAAGTTAAAGATGTGCCATTTAGTCAAATTATCATATACGAAAAATAAAGGGGCATACTATACCCCTTTATTTTTCTTTTTTATTTAAATTCAAAGCTACCCCTACAGCAGAGCCAATTGCAATTCCCAATGCAAGGTTACCAAACATTGTTCCAAATGCTATTCCTAAACCCAGCCCCAAAAACCAATAATCTGTTCTATTTTTTTCCGTCTGCTTTTGCTCCATAAACAAACGCCTCCTTCATATAAACTTTCTACATTTATATTCACTGTTTTGAGCAAAACCTATCAGTTAAATCTCCTATTCGTAAAGTTGTTTTTCTTTTTCCATCTTTTTAATCTTTCTAATATATGAGACCAGTACTGGTGTAAAGAATATTACGAATAACCAATTTATAATTGAAATATAAGCATTAAAGCGAAAGGTATGCATACCTATTGAAGATAAACCAAGAATTAAATTATAAAGTGCTACAATTATATTGAACAAATATACAAAACCTGTAAATTTAACTATTGCTTTATAATGCTTAATGCGTGAATCATAATCGGAATATAAATCAAATTCACCTTCTGATTTCTTCTTTCTAAAGAAGACCCACCGTACATACGTAGCAACACATTCAACACCTGTTTCTTCCATAAACTTTATATATTCCTTACTTTTAGGGTGAGTAGGAAGATCATTTAAAAGCTCTATTCTATAAATATATTCTCCTGGTGTTCCTTCCTCAAAAGAATATTTTAAAAAACTATAATCAGTTAAGTTTAGCCCCTTATCAGCCATTTCATTTAGCCATTCTTCTTCCTTTTCAAAATTTGCATATAACTTTCTTATTATTTGTTTCATTTTAAGCGCCCCCTACTATTTTCTTGCCATTTTCAATTAATTCCTCAAGCCTCTTTATTTCCTCAAGTACTACTTCTCTACCAGCAGCAGTTATTTCATATTCCTTTTTCCTACTGTCAGAATCCCCCTCAAGTGACCTTATCCAATCCTTTGAAAGCATTGTATTTATAGCTCCATAAAGTGTTCCAGGTCCAAGATTTACTCGTCCTCCACTTATCTCTTTAACAAACTGCATTATTCCATACCCATGCATTGGGGTGTGTAATGCTAAAAGAATATAGTAAACAGCCTCAGTTAGCGCTCCACGTTCATTGCTCTCTGGCATTTTAATTCCTCCTAACAAGTTAATATCGTTATACGTTATATCGTTTGAAGGTATATCGTCTTACGATATACTATACTTATATTATATCGGCTACCGATAGTAAATGCAATAGCAATTTGTAAATTTTTCAAATAATTTTTATACCCTATTTTAGGATATAATATAAAATAGAAATTATATTTTTAGTTATTGATGAGGTGAGCCCTGTTGAATAAAAAAATCCTATCTATTTTCTTAATATTATTTATGTCCACTATCCTTAGCTCCTGTATTTTTAAAAAGCCCAACACAAAAACAACTCCACCTAACCCATCGAGTCCAGTTCAACCTCAGCCTTCTAAGGATAAATCTATCGAGGAAGATACCTTACGCTTTGTAGTAATGGCCGATAGCCGGGGCTCAGATGGTGGAGTTAATTCAGAAGTTATTATAAAAACCCTAGAAAAAATTAAGACTCTTTCTCCCCAGCCATCCTTTGCTGTTATGCCTGGGGATTTAGTCACTGGTGCTAGTAGTTATTCTAAAGTTAAAACTCAGCTTGAGAATTTTAAAAATATAATTACCAAATATTATCCTATTGAGTTCTTTTACCCTGGCTTTGGAAATCACGAGGCCACAGCTGGAATAAAAGCAGAGCAGGCTTTTCAAGAGGTTTTTTCAGAGTTTAATGCAAATTTTTTAGATGGGTATTCCAAAACTGTATATTACTTCGATAGTGGAAATGCACGCTTTTACATGCTTAATTCCAATCATCCAGGTGAAGAACATGAAATATCAGATAAGCAGTTGGACTTCATAACGGCAAATATGGATTCTAGTAAAAAGCATAATTATTATTTTTTCCATGAACCAGCCTATCCAACAGGCACTCATATAGGAGACTCCTTGGATGCAAACAAGCTTCAAAGGGATAAATTTTGGTCTTTAATTGATGCCTCAAATAGCCCAATAGCCTTTTGTGGCCATGAGCATAACTATACAAGGAGGCATATAAATTCTGACTTCAATGAGGGTCTAAGAGGTGAGAGTTTCAAATTTAATAAGACTGTATATCAGATTACCACCGGCACCTTTGGTGCACCAATTTACAAGGGCTATGGTGATAGTAAAAATGTTGATGTCCCTCCCATATCAGAGTATCACTTTGCAGTAGTAGATATGTCAGAAGCTAAAACTATAGTTACTGTTTATAATCTAGAGGGTAAAGTAATTGATAGCTTTTAGCAGTAAGGCTAGTTATATCCTTGTCACTTTATAAGCTTAATAAATTATTGACAGTATATGTATTATTTTATATACTTGATAATATGATAGGGGAGTAATTAGCATAATAAAGATTATGTAATAAAGTCAACATACTGATAATATTTATCTGGCTTTATTTTAAATAATGAGACTTATCTGCAGAAAAGCACTGCAGATAGGTCTTTTTTTGTACTTTATTAGTGATAAGGAAAGTTAAAGTGCTAGGTGGATTTTAACTGATAACTTGTGAACGAAGTGAACAAGTTAAGTTACCCCTTGTTTCAACTATAAGGAGGAAAAACATGAGTTTACTTGAACTATTTATTATTGCAGTTGGCTTATCAATGGATGCCTTTGCAGTAGCAATTTGCAAAGGGTTGTGCCTGAGAAAGATTAACTTTAAAAAAGCAGGAACTGTAGGACTATACTTTGGACTGTTCCAAGCAGGAATGCCTCTCATTGGATATTTTCTAGGAGTTCAGTTTCAAAATAAGATTACATCTATTGACCACTGGATATCATTTTTTTTGCTTGCAATCATCGGTATTAACATGATCCGAGAGTCTATAGAAAGCAAAAATGAAGTTGGAATCGAATGTGCAGTGGATGAGAATATAAATGATGAAACTCTAGCTTTTAAAAATATGATTGGTTTAGCAATTGCAACAAGTATTGATGCTTTAGCAGTAGGAGTTACCTTTGCATTTCTAAAAGTAAATATTCTTTCTGCGGTCTCCTTCATAGGTATTGTTACTTTTACATTATCAATGGTAGGCGTTAAGATAGGAAATGTATTTGGCACAATTTATAAATCTAAAGCAGAATTTGCTGGTGGACTTATTTTAATTCTTATGGGACTTAAGATTTTGCTTGAGCATTTAGGAATGATTAATTTCTAAAGCTCTACATTTTATTCTAAAAACAAGGCTGCTGAAGAATGATCAAATCATCCTTCAGCAGCCTTGTTTTTTTATAAAAATCTCTCTAACATTTAAAATTACAAAACAATATCAGGTGTTTCAGGGCTTGCTATACCTATATTGCATAATTCTCTCAGTACTTCAGCAAATAACTCGTATAGCTCTTTGAGTTGCTCTATATCCTTTATTACCCCTGTAACCATAAAGCATAACTCATCTACTCCCTCAGGAAAGTGAGTGCTAAAATATCCTTCATCATCCTTTATTTCTAGATTAATATGTGGCTGATCTTGTATTAGAGCTCTTATGTTATCATTAGAAAACAGCTGCTTAACCTTTTCTTCATTATTGCTTTTAATAACAAAGGCTTCATCAAAGTACTCATAGCCAATACTTATATCCTGCATACCGAGCTTCTTTCCAAGTCCGCTAAACATTCCACTTCTGTATATTTTAAAGTAGAAGTTTTCACGGTTTACAAATGGAACTCTCATTCTTGTATAAGTTATAGCAGATTTTCCTGTAGACACTACATAGGTATCCAATACAACAATCCAGTTATCTACTCTAGCTTCAACCCTATCTCCTTTCCAAATGCCTCCATCAACATAATTAGCTTTAATTTCTTCAGCCAACTTATGCCATATTTCTTTTTTACTTGGCCCGAAAAACCCCATAAAAACGCCCCCTTATTTATATATATCAGAAAACTCAATTGTTATTTTTTCTTCATAATCATTAATCTTATCTGCAGCCAGTTCACACTCAGCAATTCCTTTACTATTCTCCAATACTTTAGCAGGAAGCTTTACCGTAAATTTAGTCCCCTTACCGTACTCGCTTTCTACATTAATAGTTCCTCCTAGCATTTGGACCAAGGACTTTGCAAGGAATAAACCCAGCCCAATTCCCTCACTGTTACGTGTAAAAGACTTGTCTACCTGCCTAAATCTATCAAATACAACCTGAAGCTTTTCTGGTGGAATACCTATTCCTGTGTCCTCTATGGTAATAGTAATATATTCTTCACCGTCAAAAATATTTACTAATATATTTCCCCCATCTGGAGTATACTTCACTGAGTTCGATAGCAAATTTAGTATTATTCTTTCAAGCTTGTCTACATCACAAGCCACTATCTTTTCCTCAATATCAGTATCAAATACAAGGTTCAATTTACTACTGCATAGGTGATTTGCTGCAGCTAATGTAATTTCTTCAATAATGCTAACTATATTACAGTTAACTATATTTAATTCGAATTGATTTGCATCGATTTTTGTAGAGTCAATTAAATTATTTATAAGCCTTAACAGCCTAAAGCAGTTCTGCTTCTCTACGCCAATATTACTAATAATTCTTTCAATATCAATGGGCCTTTCTTTGTTTAAAATATGCATTTCATTAACTTTAATTGCACTTAATATTATATTCAGCGGAGTTCTTAACTCATGAGAGATATTAGCGAAAAACTCAGTTCTCAGCTTTTCCAGTTCAAATGTTTCGTTTTGAAATGCCAGCTCTGCCTTTTTTCTTTCTGTAATATCCCTTACAGTTGCTATAACTATATCCTCCTCATCGATACTTATTATACGTGTATTTACTTCTATCCAAAGTACTGTTCCATCTTTCTTTTTTGCTATAAGCTCTCCTATAGCCGTCTCATTTTCCTTTGCTCTATTTATTAGCTTTTTTATAGTATAGTCATAATACACAGGCTCTTGAACTACAATGTCCTTTACATTTTGGGTTAGTAGTTCCTCTCTTGAATAACCCAACATAGAAATAGCAGTCTCATTTATATCTATTATATTTCCATATATATCATGAATAAATATGGCATCATTCACAGAGTTAAAAATTGTACTTAAATACCTCTTGCCTTCCACAAGTTCCTTTTTTGACTTTTTTAATTCCACCTGTCTTATGCCGCTTTCAGTTAAGGTCATTATTAATCCTTGATAATATGTTAAAATTTGCTCAACTCTTTCCCTTGAATACTTTGGAACCTTGTTAAGTGCTTCAAGATATTCTTTTTCACTGAAACCAAACTCTAAGGCTTGTGCTCGGAAATATTCCATATCAATTTTTTCATCCTCATAAAAAAATTGGCCTAAAAAAATAGTTGCAATATGTTCCCCAGATATGACCATAGGCATAGCAATATCCCACATATTATTTTTACATTTGTATCTAATTGGCTCTCCTTCTTCAAGGTGATTTTTTATATAAAAGTCACTATCCAAGCACCTTTGACATGCCAATGGATGCATTCTATGAAATTTAGTGCATATATCCTGCCAGCCACTTGCTAAAACTATTGTTCCATCAACTTCTATGACCCCAATAGGCATTCCAGTAACTGCATAAATATTGTCTGTAATTTTTTGCAGTTCATTAATATTTACTATTTCAGAAAACCTAACTCTCCCCATAAGCTTCTCCTTAAAATACAGTATATATTTTCTAATTGCTATACTCAAAAGTTTTGTGACAAAACTTGTTTGATATAATTATTGATATATGGCACTTAAATAATAATGTATCCATTATATCATTACAATTATGTAATAAAAAGTTCCATTTTCTTGATTATGGAATATATTTATATATAAAATGTAAAAAATCTTCTCTTTAATCTCTTTACTTTAGTTTTTTAAAAAAATTATTTTTATCCTGCTTATCTTTTGTTTTACAAATTCTCAAGGCTGTTCATAAATACAAATAAAATTGAAGTCAAAACCAATATTGTATATAATTTAATTCATATACATTATTAGTAAACATATTAACCTAATTGGTTTCTAGATAAAACGGAGGTAATTCTATTATGAGCAATTATGAAAGTATCCTTAACTATTATAAAAATGAGTTAAATTGGAATCCACCCTTTGCTGAAGCATTATCTAAATACGCCCCTGATGGATTAAAAGGATATTTAATGATGCGTGAGTCCGTACAAAACGGTCATTTACCTAAAAAGACGAGAGAGCTTATTTTCACTATATTAGACAGCCTAGATGATGAAGTAACTGGCGCGAAGGCACATGCTGTAGCTGCTATAGAGGCAGGCTTGACTATGGAGGAATTGATGGAAGCCTTTGTAATTGTTACTATAGTTAAAGGCATTAATGTACTATGCAAAGCAGGTGTTGAAGCAATTAAAGCAGCTGAGGAAAGACTGCAGCAGTTGAACTCAGCTAATGAAACTAAATAATGGTGGTGTTAAAATGAATAAACCTAAAATGATAATTTTTGATTACGGACAAACTATTGTTAATGAAAAAAGCTTTGACCCCTTAAGAGGTACAAGTGCAGTATTAAAGGAAGCTGCTATTAATCCTAATAATGTCTCAGCTGAAGAAGTACAAGCTTTGGCTTATGAACTGGGTAGGGACATAGGCCGCTGGGGAGTAGATGCTGAAAAGCAAACCTTTTTAGAAGTACATAACCATGTTTTTCAAACCTATCTATATGAATATTTTGATATTGAATTTACAAAACCAATGGCTGAGGTAGAACGTATATTTTTAAACGGAGCTTGCATTGCTGAACCTACAAAAAACATAGTGGAATTTCTAAGCTTTTTAGACAGTAAAAAAATACGAACAAGTGTAATAAGCAACATATCTTTTAGCGGTAATTTATTAAAGGAACATATTAATGGCCTGCTACCATCGAATAATTTTGAATTTATTATAGCAAGCAGTGAGTATATTTTTAGAAAACCTCATAAGCGAATATTTGAGCTTGCTCTTCGTAAAGCAAAGCTTAATGCCTCTGATGTTTGGTACTGTGGGGACAATGCAGTATTTGATGTTGATGGAGCCGCAGCTTCTGGAATATTTCCAGTATGGTACAAAGGAGCAATAGAGAAGTCAAATAAATACACTCCTAAAAGTGACTGCCTAGAGGTTAATGATTGGAATGAGATTATTGAGATGTTAGGAGAATTGTAATACCTCAAATTTATTAACATTAGTCATTTAACTCCTCCTTGGAATATTTTATAATCTCAATTATTGACAAGGAGGAGTCATTTTTGTTCAGTTTACACAAAATTTATTACATGTCCGTCCAAAGACTCCAAAGTCCTAGTTCATGAAATCCAAGTTTCCTATAAATCCTACCCGCCTTTTCATTATCATAAAACAGGCAAGGATATTTTCCTTCTTCTAATAACTTACTGCACAATATAGACATTAACTCTGTAGCATAACCAATTCTCCTATAATCAGGATGAACACATAGTCCGGTAATCATGGCTGAATTCTTATATTCAGCAGATGTCCTAACACAGGCAATAACCTGACTTTTATTATTTAGTATGTGAAATCCTCTTGCTGTTTTATCCCTAAACTCTCTTCTAACTTGATTTTTATTTTTATATTCAATGCCATTATCTTCAATTTTATAAAGTTCAAACAACCCATCTAATGAACTTTCCTCCGTAATAATTACATTGCCATTTAACTTATAAGTTTGAAGTTTACTATCATCCATAAGTTTAGAAAAATACATATTACGCTTATTCTTTACCCTTACCTTATCGATAAACCTATCTACAATATTACTCTTCCCACTTAAGCCTTTAAAATTGTTACTAACTAATATTTTCGAAAATTCATCAACATTAAAAATATTATCTTCACAATAGATTATAAATTCATCATAAAATCTCATTAAAACCGCAATGATTTCGTTATTACTATTAAGCTCTGCAAAGAACTCTAAAAAGTCTTTTTCTAATCCAAAGTTATTAATATCTCCTAATATAAACAGATTATATTCTTCTTCTTTCATTAAATACCTTATCAGCTGGTCTTTATTAGAATTATCCAGTTTTACAATCATCTTATCACCTATAACTAAATTACACTCTTAGACATGTTGTTTTTTAGCAATCCATTTTTCCTCGAGTTAATTCAAGTTCCCTTTCATTGGCATGTTCTATAGTTTCCAAGTCATCAGATGCATTTGCAATAAGTTTTTCCAGAGAAAGACTATCAATTAAATATTTAAAACTATTTCTCTTTGTTTAAGCC
This sequence comes from Clostridium omnivorum, assembly GCF_026012015.1. Taxonomy (NCBI): domain Bacteria; kingdom Bacillati; phylum Bacillota; class Clostridia; order Eubacteriales; family Clostridiaceae; genus Clostridium; species Clostridium omnivorum. The sequence goes on from NZ_BRXR01000001.1 coordinate 1,722,323, forward strand.
ATTTTATTTAAGCTTCATCTAACAAAGTACGTTAGTTAGAATTGTAACCTAATTACCATATTTTCCTATTCACTCTATTATATCAAAAATATGTATATTAGTAAAAGGTTCTCCACCTGAAATTAATACATTTTCAACTTTTCTTCCCTTTGGAAATCCTTGAAATAAAAAGTGGAAAATTTCATTTGTAAGTTATACAGAGAACAATAGCATAACCAAATGAGATTTATAGCTTTAGGAATTAATATAAATTGCTTGTGGTTGTTTTCATAACTAAAAATACAGTATCATAAGTAATAGCACTTTTACAAAATATGTTATAATAGAAAAAAGTAATTTAGAAATAAATGGAATGGAGATTTACGGTGTTTACTTTAAATATTTTAAGGAGTGAAAATTGGAAAGATGAAAAATTAACCCAAAAAATTCGTGTTGGAAAGCATGAATATGACTACTAAGTGCTGATTTGTGATGAAAAAAGAAATTATTGGGGGTAAGTTACATGAAATTTAAAGTATTAGGTTCTGGAGGATGTACGTCAATACCTAGAGCAACATGCAGTTGTAGAGTATGTAAGGAAGCGAGGGAGAAGGGAACCCCCTATTCGCGTTTTGGTTGTTCATTATTTCTAGAGGATATCAATTTGTTAATTGATACTCCAGAGGATATTAATATTGCACTAAATAAATTTGATGTAAAGAGTATTGATAATGTGCTTTATAGCCATTGGCATCCCGACCATACTCTAGGGATGAGAGTTTTTGAACAGATAAAAATAAATTGGTGTGAAATATCGGTTGGAATTAAAAATAAGAAACCTATAAATGTGTTTGGATTGGATTATGTAATTGAAGATATAAGATCAATAAGAAATAAATTCGGACCGTATGTTGAAAATTACGAAAAAAACTATAATTTAATAAAAATAAATGTTGTTGATAGAGAACTAAATATAGATGATATAAAAATTACAATCATACCTGTTAGTAATAAGCTTAGCTCAGTATTTGTATTTGAGCAAAAGGATAAAAAAGTTATCTATGCACCATGTAATGTAAAACCTTTTCCAGATGAAGATTTATTTAATAATGCTGATTTATTGATAATCGGAGATACAATAACTTCAGAAGTAGCAAAAGATAATTTCATTATTGGTAACGACAATAAAATGAGAAAAAGTATGTTTGTTATGAATGAAATTGTTGAACTAAAAAAACAGTATAATGTGGATAAGGTTATTATGACTCATTTAGATGAAGACTGGGGATTATCATATGATGACTATTTGGAAAAAGCAAAGAATTATGACAATATAGAATTTGCGTATGATGGATTGGATATAGAAATATGCTAAGGTAAAAAAGTGCGAACTGAAGATTATAAATATAAGGTGGTGCAAAACATGAAAGTAAGAAAAACTGTTAAAGAGGATATTGACCTCCTCATAAAGATTCGTATGGACTACCTGTTTGCTGAAAAAGGTGTGTCTTCTCCGGAAGAAGTGCAAGATATTAGAAGGAAGTTAGAAGAATACTTTACCAAGCACCTTAACAAGGGATTTATTGCTATCATTGCCGAGAATGAAAATGAAGTATTAGGAGTTGCATTTATGTCAATCGTGGAAAGACCTCCGATAATAGCATTTTCATCATATCTTGTGGGTACGGTATACAATGTTTTTACATACCCTCAATATAGAGGAAAAGGCATTGCAACAAAAGTTATGACTGAACTTTTATCGGAAGCAAAGCTATTAGGCGTTGCAGCAGTTGATTTAATGTCCACTGATAAAGGGAAACCATTATATGAAAAGCTTGGATTTCGAGTATCAAATTATACATCAATGAATAAATTCCTCTAACTCCTGGAAAATAAGCATAATCAAAGGTTATATTAATTCACAATATTCTTATCTTGGGACGTAAGAGTAAACTATTGTGAAGTAAGATCATTTATATTAAGTGGAGGTAATCCTATGATCAAAACTGATGTTAGCAATATACATCGCACCAATAAGACTTATTGGGATGAGAATGGTAATGATTTTTTAGAATCTATTGTACTGCCTTATTATGGTTGTAATACTTTAACGGAAAATGAATTAAACTTATTTGGTGATGTAGCAGGCAAAAAATTTTTAGATATTGGCTGCGGTAATGGTGAATCTCTTAAATATCATGGCAATAACAAGGCAGCTGAGCTTTGGGGCATAGATATTTCTCAAAACCAGCTTGAGAAGGCAGCAAAGTGCCTTTCAGAAAGTGGCTACGCAGCAAAGCTGATTTGTGGTGCAATGGAAGATGAACATAAGCTGCCAACAGATTATTTTGATTATGTTTATTCAATTTATGCAATTGGATGGACAACAGATTTACAGGGTACATTTAATAGGGTTGCATCTTATTTAAAGAAGGATGGCATTTTTATATTTAGTTGGTCGCACCCTATCCATATGTGCGTGGCATTTGAAGAAGATAAAGCCTTTTTTAAAAATACCTATTTTGATGAAACATGGTCTCAGCGGGATCTTGATGGGAAAAACATTTTACTTTGCTCCAGGAAGATATCAACTTACGTAAACGCCTTGGCAAAAGCAGGTTTTGTAATTGAGCAGTTGGTTGAGCAGACAAACGACGAAACTTTGCAATTAACAGGTGAGCTTAGCGATTGGACAAAAAAATCGCAAATGGTTCCGTTAACAGCTATTTTTAAAGCGAGGAAGCTGTAGGCAAATACCCTATAATAAGCATAATTAGCAGTAAGCAATTGCAAGCAATAATTACTTTTATAATGGGAAGTGAAATAATATGATTAAGGCAATACTATTTGATTTCGACGGTGTACTAACTACTGATGCAACTGGTTCACAGTCAATATGTAATTACATTTGCAAGAAAATTGGATTAGACATGGAACTATTTAAAAAAGAGTATTACAAATATAATGATAACCTTTTATACGGAAAAATTAATCACGAAAACATTTGGGAGAAATTATGTAAGGACCTTAATACCAAAATTGATATAAATATATTATATGAATCCTTTATAAATACTCCTATAGATAGCCAAATGATACAACTTGTAAACAAACTGAAACATCAAAATTATAAAATTGGTATGGTTACTGACAACAAAAAAGACCGTATAGATGAGATTGTCAAATACTATGACTTAAATAAAACATTTGATTCAATCACTGTTTCGGCAGAGGTTGGTTCTGGAAAAGACAGCAGCGAAATTTTTGTACAAGCTATACAGCATTTGAAGGTAAATGCTGATGAATGTGTTTTCATTGATAATCAAGAAAAGAACCTTATTATTCCTAAAAGCATGGGAATGAATGTTATTTACTTTGACCATAAAGAAAGAAATTATGACCAACTTATTCAAGGATTCAAATTCTTATCAATAATTTTGTAAACTTGGAAGGATATATAACAGATGGATAAAGTAACAAAGTTAATAATACTTAGAGGTAATTCAGGAAGTGGTAAAACCACAACTGGCAAAGCATTACAAAAGAAATTTGGTCACGGTACAATGCTAATTTCACAAGATGTAGTTAGGAGAGAAATGCTATATGTGAATGATGGGCCTAATACCGAGGCTAGTCAATTACTAAATGAACTTGTACTATACGGGAAAAAGCATTGCAGTATTATAATTTTAGAAGGCATTTTAAATTCAAAGTGGTATAAAAAACTATTCAAAAATTTACTTCATGAATTTAACAATGAAATTTATGCATATTACTTTGACATACCTTTTGAAGAAACCTTGAATCGTCATAAACAAAAGCCTAATGCTCATGAATTTGGAGAAAAAGAAATGAAAAGCTGGTGGAATGAAAAAGATCTATTAGGCATCATTCCTGAGGTATACCTACATAAAGAGCTAAGTTTAGATGAAATAGTGGATATGATTTATCAGAATGTTATAAATAGTAATTTGTAGAACAGATTAAATTAATTTAGTGAGGATATATTGTTTGAATAAATGCTAGGAATACAAGGGGGAGAATTTATGTTTACTAAAAATGAGATATTAAATATTGCCAAGAAACAACTATCTTTAGATTTTAGCTGTGAGATTGAAGATTTAGAAAAAGTTGAAAATACTGTGGTTGAGAAACAACATAAAATAGGAAGAAGAATCTACGCTAATGATGGTTGTTCACTTAAGATTCTTTGCTTCGGAAGAAGAGCTGTAGTTTCTACTACACCAGAAATTATGCCTTGGTTTCAAAAAAAATTAAATGATTATGATACTAACTGGTTATTTCTATTTCCTGTACTTAGAAATATAGACAAAATGCTTAATGATTTTGGACATGAGGTAGCTGATATTCATCATTTTTATTTACCATTAGCACCTTTAGAAGAGGTAGCGCCTATCACAGATATTAGATGGTATGAAAAGGATGATATTATCCAATTTAAAAATGATGATAGATTTGATGAAGCTTTTGCTTTTGATGATAATTATCCAGATGTTTTAGCTATTGCTGCTTTAGATGGATATGAGATTATTGGTATGGCTGGGGCAAGCTGTGATTGCGAAGATATGTGGCAGATTGGTATTAATGTTATGGAAGGATACCGTGGAAAAGGGATAGCCACAAATTTAGTTTCTTTATTAAAGAATGAAATTATGAAGAGAGGAAAAATTCCATTTTATAGTACCATTGAATCTAACATATATTCTCAAGGTGTTGCTATTAAATCAGGATTTATACCAGTTTGGGCAGAGTTATACTCTAGAGAAAAAACACTTTGATATCTTACCATTGTTGATGCAGTTACCTTATACTATAATTCTCTGTTTAATTATAGGTCTTGCAACCAAAAACACTAAGTCAAAAGACTCAATTATAAATTAAACTAAAGGATAAAAAATAATTTATTATTTGGGTAAGAACTAATAGGTAAAAAGTAAGAGTTTATAAAAAAGTTCAGCAAGGCTGAATTTTAACCACAACTATTACTTCTTAGCTCTTACCTCTTACTTATCTACAAATTCCAATTTGAAGAAATGAGATAACATTATTTTAGTTTCAGTTATGTCACATCTTTCTTATAAAATGTAGCACTAGCAAGTTAATGCGATGGTCTATATAAGAATATAAGCAAACTCAATTAATAGTAATTTATCGAGGATATTATTTATACTTTGGGAGGGTTTAAAAATGTCAATAATTAAAGGTCTAGAAACCACATTTAACTCTATTTACACTAAATATGACAGGTGGCGTCCTACTTATGTTAAAGAACTATATGATGATATTTTTGATGTAAAAGCAATAAATCCATCAAGCGATGTACTTGAGGTTGGAATAGGAACTGGACAAGCAACATTGCCAATACTTGAAACAGGTTGTAGTTTAACTGCAATTGAATTAGGTGACAAGCTAGCAGACTTTTCAAGGTACAAATTTAAAAATTATGAGAAATTTAATGTTAAGAATATGGCATTTCAAGATTTTCAGTGTCCTCCTGATTCATTTGATCTCATTTTTTCAGCATCAGCCTTTCACTGGATTCCCGAAGATATAGGGTATACCAAAGTATTTGATATGCTAAAAAGCGGTGGTGTTTTTGCACGATTTGCTAATCATCCATATAAAGACAAAGAACGCAATAACATAAATATCGCATTTGAAAATATATATGCAAAGTATATGCCTGGTTCATTAGTTGGAGATGAATATAGTGAGGAAAATGCCAAAATTAGAGCAAACATAGCTTACAAATATGGATTTGTGGATATAAGCTACAAGCTTTATCATAGAACGAGATCCTTTACAGCCGATGAATATACATTATTATTAGGTACCTATTCAGATCATATTGCTATTGAGGAAACCACAAGAATAAAATTTTTTGATGAAATAAGAGAAGCCATCAATGATAACGGCGGCATTATTACTTTATACGATACAATCGATTTACAACTTGCAAGAAAACCATAGCTTCCTGCTATAAGTTTAATATGCAGCTGCTAAATTCCAATTTATTATCGAGATTAGCATAATCTTTACTTCACAATTTTCTTATATTGTAACTTAACAACAATTGTTAAATAGTCTGTATTCATAATGAGTACAGGCTTTTTTATTGATAATTAATTACCATAAGTTGTATAATTAACATATTAAAGTAATACGGACTTGTAAAAAATAGTGAACTATAGATGTTTTTTAAGATAGATGGGATATATTTCATATGTTAGATGATTCTTTTCCATTAGAGGTATTAGAAATGTTGATAACCATATTTTAAATCTTAAAAAATGGTTGGATATAAACCCAATATTTTAAGTTGCAATAGAATTGAGCATAATTTAATTTGTAACTTTCTTTTAAAACGACATATGAACGAAGCAAAACAATTCAATAAATAGTAATTTAGGGAGGAGGATTTCAAATGAACATTGCTCTTTGGATTGCAATAGGTGCCGCTATTTTAGGTGCTATTGTTACTATTAGTATTAGTAACAATAATAGAAAGGATAAAAACAATAAGAGATAAATTCCAATTTATTATTGAGATTAGCATATTCTTTACTACACAATTTTCTTATAGAAATTAATATTAATACAACTTTGTAATATATTGTTTAACAACTAAAAAAGGCATTCTTGCCTTTTTATTTTTATGCTATAAAAAATACTGACTATATAATTAAAAAGTTGTAAGCCCACATTTTGCTTGAGGTACCCCATTAATGAATAAACTAGTTTTACACTGAAGGAAAATGTTATGTTACCAAATTACGCATCAATCAATTTTTTCGAATGATGTAATCAAAACTATCAATTTTACTAATGCCATCCCCCATGATATCATGAATATGCAAAGGAGAGCAATTAATTATATAAAGATTAAAAATATCTATATTATTGTTAAAATCACTTGGAGTACATGACAATAAGTTAATAAAAATGCATATAATCGGGAGGAATAATAATGGAAAATAAAAAATGGCATGATAAAGTAATGGGAGAACTGGTTGTGGAGTCTCTAAAAGAAAATTTCTTTGATGCAATTTATTTTGAAACTTCAGTGGAGGCAGCTTCATATATTATGGATTACATCAAAGAAGGAGATAAAATCGGTTTTGGCGGTTCAGAAACAATTTCTGAAATGGGAATTGAAAAAAAGGCATTAGATAAAAAGGCAATTGTCCTAAATCACAATAATCCTGCACTTTCCAAAGAAGAAAAACTAGCTATAAGAAGGCAGCAGCTTACTTGTGATTTGTTCCTTTGTAGTAGCAATGCAATAACATTGGGTGGGGAATTGGTAAACATTGATTGTGTTGGTAATCGGGTTAGCGCAATGACCTTTGGTCCTCAAAAGGTTATAGTAGCTGTTGGAGTAAATAAAATATGCCGTGACATTGAAGATGCATTTAATAGAAATGAAACTACGGCTGCACCATTAAACATAAAAAAATTAAATTGGGATAATCCTTGTGTTAAAACTGGAGTTTGCATGGATTGCCATAATAGTTCTAGGGGGTGCAGGGTTTATTCTGTCATAAAACGAAAGCCACTGCAAAGCAATATAACCGTATTAGTTATTGGAGAAAACCTAGGGTATTAATACTCCATAGCTTATAATGATCGAGGAGATACAAATGTTTAATTTTATAAAACTTTACAAAGGACTACCAAAGAACGTATATATATTATTTTGGATTCAATTAATAAATAGACTTGGTGATTTTGTTGTCCCATTTTTAGCAATGTTTCTAATTAATAAATTACAATTCAATTCAAAAACAGCTAGCATACTGGTAACTTGCATAGTTCTACTGCAGATTCCAGGTTCTATGCTGGGAGGTATTATCTCTGATTATTGGAGTCGAAAGAGCACATATATTTTATCTCAAACATTATCGGGGTTATGTATATTATCATGTGTCGTAATAAGTAACAAAATATGGATCGTTATTTTGCTTTTCCTATCGGCTTTCTTTAGCGCCTCTGTTAAACCAACAGTAAATACAATGTTATATGACTTTTTACCTCCAAATAAAAGAAAAACTGGACAATCCCTTTTGTATTTAGGGGTGAATTTAGGTGTATCCATTGGAACACTTTTAGCTGGGTTTATGTTTAATCATTATTTGAAATTGTTTTTTATTTGCGATGCTGCTACTTCTTTTGTTGCAGTGGGTCTAGTGGTATTTAATATAAAAGATGAAGGAGAAAGAAATTTAAAAGTTAACACCCAAAATAAGCCAGGCTTTATACATGAGTTAAAAACAAACTATAGAATCACATTCTTTCTATTTTTATATTTAATGTATAGTTTTATCTACGCACAAAATAGTTTTTCATTACCACTTATGCTAAATAGCTTATTCGATGGTAAAGGTCCCGTATTTTTCGGTTACTTGATGAGTATTAATGCAATTACAGTTGTTTCACTAACAGCCTTAATAACCTATTTAATGAGAAAAAAATCCTCTCTTATTAATATAACTTTTGGAGGTGCTTTATATGCTATTGGTTTTGGAATGATAGGTATATCTAAGTATTTTCCTCTTTTCATATTGTCTACAATATTTTGGACTATTGGAGAAATACTAAATTCTACAAACTTTGGAGTATATCTTGCAAACAATAGTAATGAAGAAATGAGAGGACGTTACTCCTCCCTAATGTTCATTTGTTACTCACTAGGAAGAGCTATTGGCATACTTTCCATGGGGGGATATATAAATAAATTTGGTATAACTGCAGTTTGGCCTTTTATAATGCTAATCGCTTGTTGCATAAGTTTAACGATGTTCTTATTTCATATTAGTTCTAAAAAAAGTAACAGCTTAAATTTTTAATCATTCCATTGTACAATTGTTTCAATAAAATTAGTGAAAATCTAATAAAATCCATGACCTTATAAATGTTCTTATGATCATGGATTTTTTTCTAAGGCTATGTTATTATGAGCATATTAATTAGTTTAGTGAATAGTTTGTACAATTATAATCAATAATTTCGATAACAAAGGGTGAAAAATATGGATATGAAACAATTAGTAACCTTTACAACTGTTGCAAGATTGAATAGTTTTACTCAAGCAGCAAATTTACTAGGATATGTACAGTCAGCCATTACTTCTCAAATTCAGTTACTAGAAAAAGAATTAGGTATTCAATTATTTGAGAGAATTGGCAAAAAAATATCCTTAACCTCTGAAGGAAGAGAATTTCTTTTATATGCCAAACAATTGCTCAATCTCTGGGAAAATGCTAAAGGCATTGCCTCTGATTCAGATATTATCAAAGGAACACTTTCTATTGGCGTGGTTGAATCTATTTGCGGATTCAAACTTCCTAAAATCCTAAAAGAATACAATGAACTTTATCCAGAGGTTGAAATTGTTCTAAAAACCGGTAATTCACGGGAACTACAATCATTATTGCGGGATAACCAAATTGATGTAGCAATATTACTGGATTCGGCAATATCTCATTCTGAATTTGTTATAAAATCCAGTCAAGAAGAACCAGTATCGTTATTAGTTGCTCCTAACCACCCTTTACTACTGAAGGACAGTGTTTGTTCCGAGGATTTGTCTAAGCATCCACTGGTACTTACCAGACAAGGATGCTTCTTCAGAAATATTTTCGAAAAAATTTTATCAGATACTAATGTTGCATCTAAAATAACCTTAGAAACTAGCAATATTCAAACAATTAAACAGCTTACTATTTTAGGTTTTGGCATAACACTACTTCCACGGTTTACTGTTCTTAATGAATTGGATAGCAAGCAGTTAATAGAACTTAATTGGAATGGACCAGCTTTTGATATTATGACACAAGTTATTTGCCATAAGGACAAATGGATTTCTCCATCATTAAAATCCTTCATAACGTTAATACAAGAGAGGACTTAGTGCTGCCGGTTTAAGCTATTAAACTACAGCTTTGAAGTATCAGTTTAAGAAAAGTATAATTGAATTTTAAATGCATATAGATAGTTGAGATTATTATTAAGAGATAGCATTTAACCATATAAACAATAGTTAAGTAGTCTGTATTCATAATGAGTACAGGCTTTTTTATTGATAGTTAATTACCATAAGTTGTATAATTGATATATTAAAGTAATACGGACTTGTAAATTAAGTCGAACCACAGATTATTTATATTAGGTAAGCAATCGGGAGGATTAATACATGAGTATTAAATTTAAAAAAGTGAGCGACTTCAATAGGGGAATACTATTTCAATTGTTAACAGATGCGTATTCATTTGATTGCAAATTTGAACAACGTTGTAGTTCTGATTGGAAAGCTTGTGACAACTTTTTCTTTGACAATTTACAGATAGCAGATAAATGTGGGTTTATAACAACATTAAACAACGAAGCTATCGGATTTGTTTTATGGGATCCGAGAAATATGCCTGAATATGCGGAAATTGGACACAATTGCATTGCCTCAAAACACAAAGGTAATGGTTATGCTAAAATACAGCTTCAAGAAGCTGTCAATAGAATTATTCAAAATGATGTGAGAAAAATAATAGTAACCACAAATGATGGACTAATTCCTGCTCAACGAATGTATGAGAGTGTTGGATTTAAGATATATCAAAGAAGGAAAAATGAAAGTATCTCAGATTTTGCTGGCGAATACATCGATTATGCATATTTTTTATCGTAAGCCTATTCTTTTAAAATGTCACATTAGTAAGGCAATGCTATGTTTTAGGAGGGAATATGGATCTTAACTTAAAAAACTATTATGATAACATTAGTAAACCTTGGGGAAAATTATTTTACCATTGCGTATGGAATCAACTTGGTTATTTAGAAGATAAGTTAATTCTAGACTTTGGAAGCGGCTTTGGTGTAACTGCAAATTATCTGGCCAAATATAACAATGTGGTAGCAGTAGAGCCAAATGAAGAAATGATAATGAATAGGTATAATGATAATGAGTATATACAAATTAATGGTAGTTTTGAATGGTTGATTCATGAGCCTGACAATAAATATGATTGCATAATCTGCCATAATGTAATTGAGTATATGGACAATCGATCTGAATTACTACAAGAATTTGGCAGGATACTTAAGCCAAATGGATTTGTTTCAATTGTAAAACATAATAGAATGGGTAAAATAATGCAGAAAGCAGTTTTCGAATATAATATTGAAGAAACAGAGGCACTACTTAAAAATAGAGATATTAACTCTCAGAACTTTGGTGTTATAAAAGAGTATGACAATAAAATGCTTGAAGAATACTCCAAAGGTAAACTGATAATTGACAGATGTTATGGCATTCGAACTTTTTATGGTTTACAAAACAATAGTGTCAAATCAGACCCTAAATGGATGGAAAACATGCTAAAACTTGAACTTGAAGTATCAGAAAATCAGCCTTTAAGAGAAATAGCCTTTTTTCATCACATTATTATGAGAAATAGTCAATGTTACGAGAATAATACGAAGGAGGAAGAGTTATGCCAAATAACGTGAAAAAGAGAAAAATAATTTTAGATTTAGCAATTACTTTAGATGGCTTTATTGAAGGGAAAAATGGAGAAGTTGATTGGTGCATTATGGACCCTGATATGGGGTTCACTAATTTCTTGAATGAAATTGACACTATTTTATATGGTAGAAAAAGTTACGATTTATGGGGACAATATATTCCCCAAGATGAAGCTTCTGATAATGAAAAAGAAATTTGGAATTTGGTACATAGTAAAGAGAAATATGTGTTTTCACGAACACAAATAGCTGCTAATAATAATGCAATTTTTATAAATGAAAATATTCTTGATGAAGTAAATAAATTAAAGAATAAACCTGGTAAAGACATTTGGCTATATGGAGGAGCAAGTCTCATTACAACTTTTATAAATTTAGGGCTTGTTGATGAATTTAGATTATCTATTCACCCAGTTATTTTGGGAGAAGGAAAACCATTGTTTATTGATATAAAACAGAGAATGAATTTAAAAATGGTTAATACCAGAACCTTCTCTTCTGGCGTTGTACAACTAATCTATCATTGGAATGGTAATTAATTTTTAACTAGTTAAACTTCAGATAATATATATTATTCAGGGGGTAATGCAGTATGATAGATAACTTTAAAGTATTAAAGGGAGAAGTTGAAGCTGCAATCAATATAATGAAAGAAGTAACAAAATGGGGGCGTTCAGTTGGGTTAAATGTTTGGAAGGACGAGCACCTTACAAGAGAAAAGTTATTGGTTGGTATTAATGAGGATAACTTCTATATAGGACAGGTTTCAAATGATAATGCTTGCTGTATGATATTGCAATGGAATGATACTTTGTTTTGGCCCAAAGCAAAAGATAACGAAGCAGGATATATACATAAGTTATGTGTCAGAAGAAAATATTCAGGCTTAGGATTATCACGAAAAATGGTTGAGTTTGCTATAGAAGAATGTAAAAAAAGAAACATTAAATATTTAAGATTAGATACAGGGTTAAATAAGAAGAAGTTATGTAATTTATATGAAAGTTTAGGTTTTGAATTGGTTGGAAAAATTAAATTGGATGACAGAGGACAATTTGCCCTATTTGAGATGAAAATACGGTAGTATGAAAAGACAAATTAAAGATATTTCTGAGTACTTTAACAAACAAAAAATTAATTGGTATAGCCACTAAAAACCTAGGGAAATTCAAATCTTTCTGTGAGCTATTAAATGAATTAGATTTAGAAGTTGTGTTTTTAAATGAATTGAAAACAGCAGAAGAAAGCGATTCGGCAAAAGAAAACGCGATTCAAAAGGCTATTGTCGCTAGCAGCCAAGTTAATATTCCAGTTTTATCTACAGATGAAAGTATGTCTCTCTCCTTTTTAAAAGATGAGGAACAACCAAAAGCCAGAATCAAAAGAATTGTAAATGATAATCCGACGGATGAGGAAATGATAGAATATTACCTCAAGATACTCGAAAAACTAGAGAATAAAACAGGATTTGGGATTATTGAAACATATAGTGTGATTGCTTATAAAAGCGAGGTATGCGATATACTATACGAAAAGGACAAGTGTTTTTTCAAATATCCTGGTTCAAAAATTTTAATAATAGGAAGGCCCCTCGCATCATTAATTTATTATAAAGTCATAGGAGAAGTACATTATGAGAGAATTTTTTTTAACTACAGATAGATTGGGATTTTCAGTATGGAACGAAAATGACACCTTTGATGCTTTAGAACTTTGGGGTAATCCAGAAGTAACAAAATTTATCGTTGCAGATGGTAAAATGTTAGAAGAACAAGTGCATCAAAGACTTAAAAATGAAATTGAAACTTACAATAATGCTAAGATTCAATATTGGCCAATATATTTAATAGAGACCCATGAGAATATAGGGTGCTGTGGCCTGCGCCCATATGACTCCAAAAAGAATATTCTTGAAATGGGAATACATTTAAAAGATAAGTATTGGGGAAAAGGATTTGCACAAGAAGCCTGCTTAGCTGTGATAGACTACGCTTTTAATACACTTCAGGTTGATGCACTCTTTTCTGGACATAATCCTAAAAACACAGCTTCTGCTAGGTTGCTTAAAAAGCTTGGATTTACATACACTCACGATGAATTTTACCCACCAACAGGATTATATCATCCTTCATATTTAATGACAAAGCAAGACTACATGGATAAAAAGGCTGAAGTAAATGAAATTTAAGAATAAAATATACAAGCATTAAGGGGGGATATATAATGCAAAATAACAAAGTTAAACTAACTAATGCATGTCCAGTTTTCGTATCTAAAGATGTGAAAAAAACCGTAGCTTTCTATGTCGAAAAACTAGGCTTTAAGTTTGCAGCACATTATGATAAAATTGATAACTTTGCAACGGTCTACAGGGACTCTATAGAATTTGTAATTGTACAAGCAAAGTCTGGAGAAATTCAATCAAATACCGAGAGATATGGTGCAGGCTATGATGCTTATATTGATACGGATACAGTTGGTGGAGTTGATATAATTTACGAAGAGTTTGTTTCTAAAGCCGTTAAGGTAGTTTCAACACCACATAAAACAGATTACGGCAGCTATGAATTCGTTATTGAGGATATTGATGGAAGATTAATTGGTATAGGCCTTATTTACAGCAATGATACCTATTTCGAAAACTCAAACTATCTAGACTAATAAAACATTATAAAATTTACAACTTTAATAAATTAGGAGGAATAAAATGAACAGATTAAAATTGGTTTTACCAACGCCTGAATATAAAGATGAAGTCATGGATTATAAAAGAGAGTTCATTGAAAATGGGGATAGCATAGATGGTTCTGCAGGCCTGAAAAACGCTGATACCTTTGAAGAATGGTACAGTGCCTTGTGTGATAATTCAAAAGAAGAGACTGTAAGAGAAGGCTTAGTACCATCAACTACATATATGGCAATTTCTATTGAGAATGGCCGTTTAATTGGAATGATTGATATAAGACACAGATTAAATGATTTCCTATTAAACTATGGGGGCAATATCGGCTACAGCATTAGAAAATCAGAAAGACAAAAGGGTTATGCAACTGAAATGCTAGGATTAGCCTTAAAAGAATGTGAACGAATTAATATTAAAAGGGTTCTAATCACCTGCGACAAGGATAATATTGCTTCTGCCAAGACTATGGTTAATAACGGTGCTAAACTGGAAAATGAAATACCAGAAGGAAATAGAATTACACAAAGGTATTGGATAGAACTAGATTAAAAATGATAACTTGATATTTAACTGTATTTTCAAACAAACTGCATCATATCTCATATGAAGGAAATTTTAATAGGATTAATAGGGGGCTAAATAATGAAAAAAGAAGATTTATTATTAAAAACAAATAGCGGTTTATTTAGTTATAGAATTGCTGGAGTATTAATTCGAGACGGTAAAGTACTAATCCAGCGTGCTTTAGGTGATACTTCTTATTCCTTTCCAGGCGGACATGTCTCTTTTGGAGAAGTAAGTGAGGAATCTCTTATAAGAGAGTATAAAGAAGAAATGAGAGCTGATATTTCTATTGAAAGATTGCTTTGGGTACAAGAGAACTTTTGGAAATGGGGAAAAAGTGACTGTCATCAGTTATGTTTATATTATTTGATTAAACTGTGCGATGAAACTCAACTACCTTTAGAGGGTACTTTTACTTTTAAGCCTCAAATAGAAACCGAAAACTACACTTTAGAATTTTCATGGGTAGAGCTGTCAAAGATTAAAGATTTAAAATTCTATCCTGAATTTGCAAAAGAAAAGATATTAAACCTTTCTGATCATATTGAACATTTCATAGTAAGACAATAATTATATTTAGTACGAGAGGGGCATGATAAATTTGAGTAAAAATCCATATGAACAATTCCCGCATATTGTAACGGACGAAGTAACATTAAGAAAAATTGTAGCTTCTGACCTTGACAATCTTTTTGAAATATATAGCAATGAAAAACTTTTTCAATACTCCCCTGTAATGCTTAAGAAGAATAAAGATACAGTTGCCAATATGATAGGACATTTTGAAAGAGATTTTCATAAAAGAAAAGAGATATTTCTTGGAATATGCTTGAATAGCACCCCTAACAATATTGTAGGTGTAGCTGAAATATTTGACTACTCTCAGGATGTAAATATGATAACAATAGGTTACAGACTGAATGACAGCTTTTGGGGTAAAGGAATTGCTACAAAAACTGTTAAAGCAATGACAGATTACCTTTTTAATGATATCGGCATTAACCGCATACAAGCCTTTGTCATGCCAGAAAATATTAAATCGCAAAATGTATTACAAAGAAACGGTTTTGTTAAAGAAGGCATAATTCGGCAAGGGCATGTTTGGAAGGGTAAAGGTGTTGTTGATTTGATATTGTATTCCTTATTGAAATCTGATACTGCACAATAAGTATAATATGTTTTTCGGGGAGGATCAAAATGAATATTTTACTGGACAAGCTTGACTTCCATGAAGCCTGGGCATATGACACATTGAAGGATATTATAAAACCAGAATATAGAATTTGCATAATTCCCTTTGCCTTTCATGAAGAATGGATAAAAAACAGTGAGGAGTGGGAAAAATGGTATAATAAAATTGATGGTGACCAGTACAAAGGTATAGCCGCTCCTTTTTATGCATACGGAATTAATGATGATAATATTTCCTTGGTTAACTATTTTGAAGATAATAGTGACAGCGCTAAAGCAAAGATTAATTCAAGTGACATCATCTTTTTTACAGGCGGCTTTCCAGACAAAATCATGGACAGAATGGCAAATTGGGATTTAGTCAATACCATTGAACAGCACCAAGGAATAAAAATGGGCTGGAGTGCTGGTGCAGTAATGCAGTGCTATGATTATTTTCTATCTCCTGATGAAGATTATCCAGAGTTTGTTTATTTGAGAGGGTTAAAGTGCATAGAGGATTTTGCAGTTGAAGTTCATTATAAAAATACTGAATCGCAAAATGAAAGCATTGAAAGATATATTCGTGAAAGAGGAAAAGTGGTATATACTTCTGAGCCTCACAGCGCAATAATTGTTGATGGCACTAAAGTTACCTTGCTTGGAAATGCAAAAGCTTATGAAAAATAATCACTCTTAGACACGTATTTGAAAGCTGCATTAAAGTCCTCACTTATGAAATGAGGACTTTTTTATGCAGCCTCTCCCCTATTTAACTTTCCAGGTAGTACCTTCTTTAGTATCAACCAATTCAATATTGCTTTCTAAAAGCATATTTCTAATCTCATCTGCTCTTGCCCAATTCTTCTCAGCTCTAGCCTTGTTTCTTTCCAGAATTAGGCTTTCAATATGCTGCTCATCAATATTACTGTTTTCATTTAAAGCTTCCTCTTCCGCAAGATTTAAGGAAAACACCTTATCAAAATCTTTTATTAAGTATAGCTTTTCAGTATTATTTAGCTCCTTAGCTTTTATAACCTCTGATAAAACCGTAAAGGCATTTGGTATATTCAAATCGTCGCTTATTTGAGCTATGAATTTATCTCGGTATACTTGAAGCTTGCCCTTATCTAATGTTTCATCTATTTGGTGGCCCTCAGCAATATTTTTTATTCTGCTCTTTAATTTTTTTAATGATTTTTGAGCTTCTGTAAGGCTTTCAAAGCTGAATACAAGCTGCTTTCTGTACCTAGACTGAAGGCAAAAATATCTATAATCTAATGGACTGTAACCTTGTTCCACAAGCCTTGAAACTGTTAAAAAGTCTCCTGTGGATTTTGACATTTTTTCATTGTTCATTACTAGAAACTCTCCATGCATCCAGTAATTTACCCACTTGTGTCCTAGAGCACTTTCAGATTGAGCTATTTCATTTGTATGGTGTACTGGAATATGATCTACCCCTCCGCAGTGAATATCTATCCTTTCTCCAAGGTATTTGGTTGACATAGCTGAGCACTCAATGTGCCATCCTGGAAAACCCTTGCCCCAAGGTGATTCCCACTGCATAATCTGATTTGTAAACTTGGAGTTTGTAAACCAAAGCACGAAATCAAGAGGGTTCTTCTTAAATGGATCTACCTCTACCCTGCTGCCTGCTTCAAGCTCATCTATACTCAAATTTGCAAGCTTCGTGTAGTCTGGATATTTTTCTATTGAGAAGTATACATTGCCATTAGCTATATAAGTATAGCCCTTCTCCTCTAATATTTGTATAAACTTAATCATATCCTGGATATGCTCTGTAGCTCTGCAAACCACTGTGGGCCTTACTATATTCAGCAGCTGGAAATCTTTTAAAAAGGCCTCTTCATAAAATCTTGCTATTTCCCATACAGTTTTCTTTTCTCTCATAGCACCTTTAGACATCTTGTCTTCCCCTGTATCGGAGTCGGACTCCAAATGACCTACATCCGTTATATTCATAACATGTTTAACCTTAAAGCCCACATACTCCATGGATTTTTTAAGAGCATCCTCAAATATATAGGTTCTTAGGTTACCTATATGAGCATAATTGTAAACTGTGAGCCCACAGGTATATAGCTTAATCTCCCCTTCCTTAAGAGGTACTATTTCTTCCTTTTTTCTTGACATGGTGTTATAAACTGAAAACTTCATACTATTCCTCCTTTTTAGCAAAAAATAAAAACTGCAGGCAAAAACCTGCAGTAAACAATCCTAAGCTTAAATATAGGGCTATCTCAAAAAATATGCAGACTTGTTGCTATTTAAATCTAATAATATTAAATTAGTTAAACAACAACAGCAACAGACTTTCATTACGATAACCTCCATACATTAATATACAATCATTATATACCACATAATGTATGGTGTATACTCTTTTCTTCAACTAAGCCTCCTCTCTCAGGCATTTTTCGTTCTAACGCTTTCTATTTTTACTCCTTTAAGTTTACTGGTGCCGTCAATACTACTGTAACATGTTTACATGTATTTTTATTAATTTCTATGCTATAATTTCTCTAATAATTAATCTGCTTTTATAATCATATAGGAAAGGAGCACTATTTGGCTATGTATATTGATGATAATAACACTATTTTTTTTCAACTTATAGATGCAATTCCTAGTCCAGTATTCTATAAAGATGTTAATAGAGTATATAAGCTATGCAATAATGCCTTTTCTGAATATTTAGGTATAAAAAAAGAGAACATTATTAATCATACTGTCTACGACATCAGCCCAAAAGAACTGGCGGATATTTACGACACTGCAGACTTGGAGTTAATTAAAGCAAAAGATAAGCAATACTATGAAACTCAAGTTAAATTTAATGATGGCTTATATCATGATGTAAGCTTTTTAAAAGCAGCTATACTGGATTCCAATGGGGCTGTAGAAGGCATAGTAGGAGTAATGCTTGATATTACGGAACGTAAAAAATCCGAAAATAAGATTACAAGACTGCTTAAATTAAGGGACTCCATGCTAGATATAAATCATGCCCTTATGCATATAGACAATATAGATGAATTACTTGATTTAATATTGGAAAAAGCTCTTATATCTATTGATAACGCCACTACGGGGTGTATTTTTGTACTAGATGAAAAAAAACAATTAAGAATTGCTTCACAAAAGGGACTGGAGTCAAAGAAAGCAGAAAACTTCACTATGAATTTTGAAGATTCTTTCAGTATATATGGTACAGAAGCTACAAACTACAAAACCATGATAATTAATGATGTCCAAAAGCTGGACAGTGAAAATTATTCCTATCCCTTGGATAATAATCATACCTATAAAATTAATTCCCTCATTAATTCTCCTATTATTATTGACGAGAAGTTATATGGTTTTTTAAATCTGCATAGTCCAATTAACAACATTTTTAATAATACAGATACAGAACTGCTGGAATATACCGCTCAGGAAGCTGGAAAAGCCATCAGCAAGTATATGTTATATGAACAGACAATTCATCAAGCAAGGTACGATAAGCTTACCAATTTGTACAATGTAAGACACTTTGAGCAGCTATTTAGTGAATTACTAAAAAAATCAGCAAGCTTAAATGAAAACTTTTTATTAGTGATGTTTGACTTAAATGGCTTAAAGAAAACAAATGACACTTACGGCCATTTAGTTGGTGATGAATTATTAAAGGCATTTTCTTGTAAGCTCAGTGAACTTACTGCTTCATCAGACATTCTTGCAAGGCTAGGCGGCGATGAATTTATAGCTATTTTTTTCCACACTTCTATTGATAGCCTAACTAGAAAGTTTGAGGATTTATTAAGCAATTTTAGAATTAATCCAATAATGTTTGAAGAAAATAAACTTACTTGCAGCTTTAGCTATGGCTTTGCCTCCTACCCAGAAGATGGGGTTAGCTATAGTAAGTTATTAACGGTTGCAGACCAAAATATGTATAAGTATAAAAGAGATTTTTATAAGCACAGTATAGAATAAAGCTCTATTTTGCTTTTAAAAACAACAGGCAAAAGCCTGTTGTTTTTAATTCTACCTTCAAGCCACCACTCTCTGATACTTCCCCTGCCATCTAGCTTTAATAGTTCCAGTCTCACCGTTCCTGTGCTTAGCTATAATAAATTCTATAAGTCCAGCGTCCTCACTGTCCCCGTTATAATATTCATCTCTATAGAGAAACATCACCATATCCGCATCCTGCTCAATAGAACCAGAATCCCTTAAGTCTGAAAGGTGCGGTCTATGATTATTCCTTGCCTCTGGTGCTCTTGAAAGCTGAGAAAGTGCTACTACTGTGATATCCAGCTCCTTAGCCAACAGTTTAAGTCCCCTTGAAATCTTGCTCACATTTTCATTTCTGCTCTCAATATCGCTGCCATTTTCTATTAGCTGAAGGTAGTCCACAAAAACAACATCCAAGCCATTTTTCAGCTTCAGCCTTTTGCATTCCGAGCGTATATCCCTTAGTGAATAAACATCATCATAAATATTCAGTCCAGAACTCTGCAGGCTGTTGGTTTTATATACTACCTCTCCCCATTCTTCATCAAGAAGCTCCCCCTTTTTTAACCTATCCATAGGTACAGCTGCCTTATTGGCAATTATCCTTTCAAAGGTAGACAGTTGATTCATCTCCAGCTGAAAAACTGCTACCTTAAGGTCATTATCTAGTGTCATGTTAGCAGCCATATTCAGTGCCACAGCTGATTTTCCCATGGAGGGCCTTGCTGCAAGGATAATCAAGTCCTGCTTTTGAAAGCCCCCTGAAAATTTATCTATTAGCTTTAACCCTGTAGCATATCCCCCTGTTACTCCCTGATTTTTGCATCTCTGCTCTAAGAGCATAAGGTACTTTTCTGCCGTTTCTTCTAGTTTTCCGTCCCTCTTAGTCTCATAGGCTTCTATGCTTTTAAATTGATTTTCAAGTCTTTCAATAAGCTCATCATTTTTAGTGTCAGTGTTTTTCACATCTAGAAGGCATTGATTTAGGGCAGAATAGAGCATTCTCCTTCTAGCTTTATACTTAACAATACTGCAATGGACTAATACATTGCTGGCACTGATGCTGCTGCTTACAAGCTGTGATATGTAAGTTATACCGCCAACTTCGGAAACACTTTCCCCTAGTTCATGAACAATTGTGGTAGTGTCTATTGGTGTACCCGCTATGTAGAGTCTGCACATGGCACTATATATAATTCCGTGAGCCGTATTATAAAAGTCCTCAGGCTTTAAAATATCTATAATATCCTTCATAACCACATTATCAATAAATATTGCACCCAATACTTCCATCTCTGCATCAGTATTTACAAACTTACTCTTCTCCATTTGCTCCTACCTCCGCCACTACCTTATAAGCGCCAGCATTGTTATACCCCTCATTTACCTTTGGCTTTTTACCGCTCTTTTCCTGCCAGCTTTTCATAAATAACTTTACATCCTCCACCCCTTTCAAGCCCTCACTATGCCAATTTATAAGAATTCCACTTATATATTTTATGTTTCTTGCATTATTACGCACAGCTTCATCAATTGCCATAATTACAATATCTTCATTAAGCTTGCCGCACCAATCCTTTAAATCCTCCAGCTCTATGGGTGTTATTAAATGAATATTGGTACTAAAATGCTTAACTACATCTGCCATGGTAGCTTTTTTATCTGCTGCACCCTCTTTTCCTGCTGGTTCTATGTCTTTCTTTGCCTCTATTGGCTCTCCCACCTCTATTCCATTAAAGATAATCTCAAGAGGATATCTTTTTAGCTTGCACAGCTCATAAAATCTTTTAATAAACTCCTTATTTTTTACCTCCTCCAGCTCCCTATTTACACATATAAGGGTGTTTCTGCTGGTGTTTAGATTATACTTGTACCAATTTAATATCATAATCTCTTCATTTTCAGTATCATATAAGATCTTTCCATACTGAACAAACTTGTTTATAAGCTCCCTAATTCCCTCTTCACTGCAGCCTAATTCAATAGCAGAAAAGGTTATAGAAAAATTATAAATACCGCATTGATTTGTCCTAGAATTAGTCAATATGTAGCTGTAAAAGCTCTTTTCTATAAGTGGCAGCTTAACTATAAAATTATCTTGCCAAAAGCTAGTTTGAATACTTCTATACCTCGCCATACTATCTCCCCTGCCCTTCTATTTTTCTATTATCAGAAAGCAACTTGTCTATAACTACACCCTCTGACTGAAGTTTATGTATGTCTATAATAGCTGACCTGTACATGGACCTTTCTCTTAAATTCTCCTCATGATAAAACATAACCGGATAACTGCTATCTATACAATAAGCCTTAGTTCTTAGCTCCTTTCTGAAGCTGTCAGCCTCAAGCCAGCTCGGACTTATATAATCCTCATAGCTCTCAAAATGCTCTTGAAGTTCCTTCATGTCTTTAGCTAAGTTCATATTCTCAAGCATATGAGCCACTGCAGCAGATGAATAATACTCAATAAGCCTGGTCATAAACTTTCTATAGTTTAGTCTCAAAACATAGCTGCCCCTTTGATCAATATATGTATCATAGTGAACCTTCCAAAGAATCCTTTCCCTATCAGCAAGCTTATTTAAAACATTAAAATAATTCTCAAAGCTCCTCTTATCCATACTTCTTCCCACTCCCCCTGAAATACAAATTGCTATTACAATCTGTAAATATGCAAAATGTAAAAAAGTTACCCTTAGAGAAAAAACTTTTTTTATAGTTGTTTTTCTTTTTGTTTTTCTTTTTCTTTTTTATAGTTGAAGGACCTTACAAGGGGCTTCATTTATTAGTAATATGGTATATAATGGTAGGTAAGCAGTTTCGTATTTTACTACTTCTTCTGGAGGACATATATGTCTATTTTAAAAAAAAGAGGTTAAGTAATGGAAAATATAAAATGTATTTTTTTCGATATAGGTGATACATTGGTTAATGAGGATGCTGTATGGGAGCAAAGATGCATAGAGCAAGCAGAAATGGAAGATGCAAAGAAGCTTGGTCTCTCTGCTAAGCAAATATATGAAGAAATTATTAATGCATCTTTAGCATACAAGCCTCAATACAGGACAGTTGTAAAGAAGTTTGGTTTTTCAAAATCTGCCCCCTACCGCCATGAGCTTGAAAAACTATACAATGATGTTGATCTAGTTTTACAAGCATTATCACAAAAATATAAGCTTGGCATCATTGCTAATCAAACGGATGGACTTGTAGACAGGTTAAATTCCCTTGGGATTTTAAAGTATTTTTCATTTATCATTTCGTCCTGGGATTATCAGATTATGAAGCCCGATATGAAACTCTTTCAAATAGCTGTTGAAAAGTCAGGCTGCAAGGTCTCTGAAACAGTTATGGTTGGAGATCGTTTAGACAATGATATCTTTCCTGCAAAATCCATTGGCATGAAAACAATATGGGTTAAGCAAGGCTTTGGTGGAATGCAAAGACCCAAAACAGAGTACTATGTTCCAGATAGAGAAATTACAAGCTTAAGCGAATTGTTGTATATATTGTAAATCTAAATTTAAAGGATATTTGTAGAATGGAGTAAACAAAGGATGAAGTATTTATTACAAGGACTATTATTTGGACTTGCCTATGTAGCACCTATAGGAGCGCAAAATTTATACGTAATTAATACAGCAACAAGTCAAAGCAAATTAAGAACGTATCAAGTCGCGCTTATAACTGTTTTCTTTGACATTTCACTTGCTATTTCATGTTTTTTTGGAATAGGCTTGTTGATTGATAAGTGTCTTTTACTAAAAGAAATAATACTTTTACTTGGGAGCGTAATTGTAACTTACATAGGTATTGGGTTAATACGTTCAACTTCAAAAGTATCAGACAGCAAAAATGGAGATGATTCTTTAATTAAAATTATTGCTTCATGTTTTGCAGTAACCTGGCTTAATCCTCAAGCAATAATTGATGGTTCTTTATTATTAGGAGGATTTAAGGCTTCACTACCTTCAGAAATGTCAAAGTATTTTATATTAGGAGTTTGTATTGCTTCATTTGTTTGGTTTAATTCACTAGCAATTCTAGTATCAAAGTTCCGCAGCAAATTTAATAAGCTGATAAAATGGATTAACGTAATTTGTGGAGTAATATTAATATTTTATGGTGTTAAATTAGGATATTCATTTATTCAACTAATTAAATAATATTAGAGTATTACTATATAATGCTCATTAATAGTAATTTGTTATTTAGTTAAGAACTAAGAGGTAAAAATTAAGGGTTAAGGAGGTACAAGCATATGGGGATGTATATATTATTAATTTTCATTGCACTTGGAATTATTATAGCAATACAATATGCTATTGATATTCATGCTGCATATAAAAGACTGAATCATTATACTGTCAAAGCTATTAATACTGAGTATGGTAAATTAAGTTATATGGATGAGGGTTCAGGAGAAGCAATACTCATATCTCATGGTATCTTTGGAGGATATGACCAGGGGTTAGTATCATTAGATGGGCTTGTAGGCAATGGCTATCGGAAGATAGCACCATCACGTTTTGGTTACCCTAGTTCTGATTTGCCATCCGAACCAACACCAAAAAATCAAGCAAAAGCATTTTTAAACTTGCTTGATAATCTTGGAATTCAAAAGGCATATGTTCTTACTACATCCGCTGGAGGAGCAGCAGGAATTTCATTTGCAATTGAGTATCCTGACCGGGTAAAAGGACTAATTCTTCTTTCATCTGGAATGCCTGCCGGGAAAAAGACACGGGAAGAAATAAAAGGGCTGCAGGGACCACCTGCACCAATAGTTAATAATTTCCCAATGTGGCTTTCTACAAAGTATTTCGGTTTTATCTTCAAATCCATGTTTAACTCTGACATTAACAATGCTGTATATAGTACTATGCTTCCAGTAAAACCTCGTAAAGAAGGAATAATGGCAGATGAAGCAATAACAAATTTAGACATGGATATTAATTTTGATGACTATAAAGTTGAAAAAATTACAGCCCCTATTTTAGTTGTTCATGCAAAGGATGACCCCATGGCAAAATATGAGAGTGCTAAAAAATTCATTGCACGTACAAATGCCAAAACAGCCATCTTTGAAACTGGAGGGCACCTAATAACAGGCCATGGAGAGGCGGTTTCTATAGCAATAAAAAAATTTATTGATGAAACAAAATAATGCAGATGCATTGACATGTGGGGAATTAATTCACAACATTCTTTTTTGCTCAAATAACCAGTACATATCAAAGGAGTGATCTATATGGAAATTAACATTCTTACTGTTATTGCTACTCTCATTAATTTTGCCTTAATAGTTGCTATTATACTAGTAATATACAAAGCAATAATAGGTATTAAAAATTATATAAATAAAAGTAAAGAGCTAGATAAAAAGGTGGATATTATTTTAAACAAATTAAACGGAAAAGATAACTGATAAAGAAAGGGAGGCTAAAGCCTATGGAATATGAAATTATACATTTACCAAAGGAAACGTGGAAGGGAACCATAATTCCAATAAGGTATAAAACAAAAAAGTATTATGATGTTATAGTAAATAAAAATGATAACGGCTTTGCTATTGAAATAGAAAAGAAAGACTTTACAGAGCCTGTAACTCATACACCAGAAGAATATGATTTCCCAGATAAGTTATATGAAGACCACTGGGAGAATGCCTATGCTTGGGGAGTATTAGATAAAGGCGAATTAGTTGCTGCAATTGAAACTGATCCAGAATTATGGTCTAACCGTCTAAGAGTTACAGAGCTATGGGTAGCAGAAAAATATCAAAAGCAAGGAATAGGCCATACGTTAATTGAAATGGCAAAAGAACAAGCAAGAAGAGAACGTCGTCGAGCTATTATACTAGAAACTCAATCCTGTAATGTTAATGCAATTGACTTTTATCAGCATGAAGGCTTCACCTTCATTGGTATGGATACCTGTTGCTACAAAAACAATGACTTACAAAGAAAAGAAGTAAGGTTAGAACTGGGATGGTTTCCAGAAAAAAAGAGAAGAATTAGTGCTGAGGAAATAGAAATTAGAATGGAAACAAAGGACGATTGGTACAATGTAGAGTTAATGGCACAGCGTGCATTTTGGAATAAACATCATCTTGGCTGTGACGAGCATTACCTTGTGCATAAATTACGTGAAGATAAAGACTACCTTCCAGAGCTAAGCAGAATTGCAGTTAAGGATGGTAAGGTAATAGGTTGTATAATGTATTCAAAGTCACGAATTGTTGATGGTGCAGATACTCATGAAATTATAACCTTTGGACCTCTTTGTGTAGAACCTAAATGGCAAGGCTGTGGAGTTGGCGAGCTGCTACTCCGTGAAACCATGAATTTAGCTACAAATAAAGGTTATAAAGGCATTGTAATCTTTGGAGAACCAGATTATTATCCTCGAATAGGCTTTAAAACCTGTGACAACTTTAATATTACAACTGCTGATGGCAGAAACTTTGATGCCTTTATGGGAATTGAATTAACTCAAGATGGCATGAAAGGCATAAAAGGAAAATTCTATGAATCAGAAGCTTTTGAAAATCTTCCAGAAGAAGAAGTAGAGGAATATAATAAAAAATTCCCTAAGCTTCAAAAATTAAGATTTCCAGGGCAATGGGATTAATTCACACTTTTCTTATCTTGCGTCTTAACTGTAAAAAAGTACGAACTATAGGAGGTTCTTATTATGAATAAAGTTAAAAGTATTATTGACGAATGGGACCCCGCAAATTTGTTATGTATTTATTGCCCTGATAATGAATATGATGATGAAATACATGAGATTATCAACGCTCTACCTAATATACAGGATGTTGAAGAATTAGCAATTGTTATACAAAATGTATTTACTGAATTCTTTGGTGAGCAAAGACCTAAGTGGGATTATACCCAATGTCTTATTATTGCCAAGAAGATATTTAGTTCGTAAAGTTCTATTAAAACGTCGTATTGGTAAAAAAAGACGAAGTAAATAATATATATTTAATAATATAATGGAGATATGTGAAATGAAAATATTGATAATCAATGGTAGTCCACATAAAGGAAATACATGGCTTTTAACGGAGGAAGTAAAAGAGCAAATAGCAGTTATAGATAATACAGTAAAATTTGAGGAGATACATTTAAGTGAACTAAATATTCCATTTTGTATAGGCTGTAGCATGTGTTTTAGAGAGGGGCTTATTTTTTGTCCTCATAATCAGTATATCCAGCCTATTATGGATAAAATTGAAGGTTGTGATGGGGTAATTTTTTCTGTTTCCTGTTTTCAAGGTGCTGTTACTGCCATTACTAAAAATTTTACCGACCATTTAGCATTTTTACTTCATCGCCCCAGATACTTTTATAAAAAGGCTTTGATTATTTCAACTACAGGCGGTGTTTCTGCAAATAGTGTTACACAATCTCTAGCTAATACCTTACCAGGCTGGGGATTTAATAAATGCTATCAATTGCCTATTGTTGCATTGAGTTGGAATGCCTATAAACCAACTGAAAAGCATAAAAAAAAGGCATTTAAAATATCTAAGGCGTTTTATATGGATTTAAAATCAAAAAAACTTCATTCTCCGAAAATTGGAGTTTTAATTCCTTTCAACTTATTCCAAGCCATGTGTAAGGAATATACACCTGGATCAGAATACTCAACACAAGACGGAGTTTTTTGGAAAAAGTATGTTGGTATGAGATATGCTCCAGGAATTCCATTACCGATATACAAAATGGCGATTGGGAGGATTATCTTTCAAATAGGGAAATATCTTTCACCAAAGATGATTGTAACATACAAAAAATGAATATAACCTTATAATTACATGTTTCGTAATTTTCTTTTAAGGAAAATTTATAGCTATAAAATATTTTGTGATATGGAGAACAAAAATATGATTAAAGAAATTGAAATGCGTAGAAGCATAAGAAAGTATATTGATAAACCAGTTGAAAATGAAAAAATAACTGAAATACTTGAAAGTGCAAGATTAGCTCCTTCAGGTAATAACACACAACCATGGCATTATGTAGTAGTAGAATCTAAAGAAATGAGAGAGAAAATAATGGAGGCTTCCCATAATCAAAAGTGGATGTTAACAGCCCCTGTCTTTATAGTATGTGTTGCAGATGTACGATGTAGAATAAAAGAAGATATATCAATTGATGATAATAGTCCACAAGATGAAGTAAAACGGATAATCAGAGATACAGCGATTTCAGTAGGATATATGCTCCTACAAGCCACTAATTTGGGACTGGGAACTTGCTGGGTTGGGGATTTTACACAAGAAGAAATTAGACCGGTATTAAATATACCTTCTGATAAATATGTAGTTGGGGTTATAACAGTTGGTTACCCTAATGAGACTCCTAAACCCAGGCCAAGAAAGAATTTAGAGGATATAGTTCATCATGAATTATGGTAATGGCTATGATAGGGAAACTTTATAATTTATATAATGGTAAAATATAAAGCATAACCATTTTGGGGGAATTTTATGAGGAAGTTCTCATTTATCCTATTCACTTTAATACTTTTTATTTTTAGCGGATGTACTCGAAAAATTACTGGAGATGAAAAAACAGCAGAAGACTTTGTCAAATCTAAAGGCTATAAGATAACAGCTAGAAAAGGACAAATAGAAAAATATGTGCTAGAAAAAAGTAAACTTTATGGTGGAACAGAGACAATCCCCTATCGACAATGCTGGGGAGTACAAACAGTAGAGCCCGATGATTATTTTGGCAAAGAAATAACGGTATATGGTTTTACAGTAAAAAATCACCCTATGCTAAAACAAGATAAAAATGCTAAAAGCGGCGTAAACATATACATTATGATGACAGATAATAAAATTATTGGAGGATACTCTTATCCAAATGCTAATGTGGATGGAGCATACAGTTCATTAGATGGTAAAACATTAGAAGAAGTAACAGGATTAAGTTTTAAGCAGTGGCAGGATAATTGGAAAAAGAAATACGGCAATTAAGAAATTTTCTTAATGCAAAATTTTTCTTTTATAAGGTTGTATTGGCAAATAAATAAAACAAGAAAAATTCACCCTGCCCACGGCAATTCATACACTATAATCTAGTAGACAGCTACAATATATGAGAAACTAAATATATAGTATAGGAGGAAGAAACATGTTTACTTTCAATCCTTTTCCGATCATAGAGACAAAAAACTTATTATTAAGAAGAATTACACATGATGATACTTATGATATTTTTCAATTAAGAAAAGATCCCCGAATGAGTGAATACACTGATTCAAGGTTGGATGAAAACCAAGAAGAAACAAAAGCATATATTAATAAAATGAATAAAGGTATTGATGAAGGTAAATCGATTATTTGGGCAATTGAACATAGGCAGTCAAAAAAAGTGATTGGCTCTATTTGTATTTGGAACATTAACTTGGAACAAAAAAGCGCCGAACTTGGTTATGGAATTACTCCTGACTATCAAAATAAAGGCTTAATGAAAGAAGCATTATTAAGTGTAGTAGATTATGGCTTTAACGCAATGAATTTAAGTGCATTAGAAGCATATACAGAAGAAAAAAACATAAAGTCTATTAAACTTTTAGAAAGGTGCAAATTTATAGAAGTAAATAGGGTTGATGATGAAGGATACTACAGTGACCGAATTTATCATATGATAGTATATAGACTGGAAAAAATCAATGGCTAGTACATATTCTTTTAATATATCGTCTTATTGTTAATTCATCACAGCCCAACTATACAATTAAATATATTTAACATTAGTTTTATTTAAAGTAAGCCTTGGATTAAGAATTAAGGCTTACTTTTTTATATGTATTAGAAGTTTGTTTTCCTTCTATGTTTTATATTATACATACTAATTATTGCAAAAGTATCAAGGCTTTGTTTGAAATCAATGTGATTTTTATAAGCTGGTATAACACGAGATTTGAAATTAATTTAACTAATAGTGTATAGGAAAAAATATACATTGTATAGTATAATTACCTTAAGGTGCGTTAGTAACCTTTTATAAAATAAAAAGGAGTAAAATTTATGAGATTTATTACTGATTTTCTTATCTGCTTGGTATTTGTTATTGTGTCTTCACTTATATTTAGCCTAATATTTAATATATTAAATAAAAGTATATTAAAAGTATTTGCTAGAGTTCAAGAATTCATGGACAAGCTTAAACGGAGAACATTAGCGAGACTTATTATTATGGTTATTAGTGTTGCTTTATGCGTTGAAATTAAAGATTTCTTTAATTTCAATTATATTGGCTTGGGAATATTAATAGGTTTTTTTAATACTTTAACCGATGTAATTTTTAAAACAGGAGTTCGCTTTAATGAAAACTAAAGATGAATTTATAGATGAAATTAAGGAGCTTGAACAAGTTTCATTAGGTATTCAAATTCTAAAAACGTTAGCATTAAGTGGACCACTTTTATGGCTTCTTTTTAATATTATTAATAAGAAATACGACTTTATTGGAATAAATATTATACTAACTATAATAAGTATAATTTTACTTACCTTATCTTGGAATAGATTTTTAAAACAGCCTAGTAAAAAGATTAAGGGTACAGTAACTCTGCTATCAAGTATTTTGGTTTCATTAATACTAACCATGGCTGTTTTTGCAGGGATATCAAAGCTGCAAGAAATGCTTTTTGCTCCAAGAGATTATTTAATGTATATGTTTAAACCACCATATAGTTACCTTGTTTTCTTTTTTGAGATAGAAATCATTGGATTTCTATGTTCAATATTATATAAAAAGGTTGAAAATTCTGAATTGAAGTGGGCATATAAGCTTGTTGAGTATGTTAAAAAAAATATAGCTGCAGCTATTCTCCTTAATATTATTTTATTATATATGTGTATTACTGCTGTTACCGTGGTAACAGAAAATAAAATTATTGACTATAGCTTTTATAATCCCCTAGGTAAAACATATTCATATAGTGATATTTCTAATGTTCAAACTGGATTCAAAGGAAAATTACTTAATACATTTAAAAAGAATGCAGGAGAATTCTACTATATTGTAACCTTTAATAATGGCAAAAAAATAAACTTTTATCAGGCAAACAGTAAATTTGAGGATACTTACTTAGAACTTGAAGTATTTGATAACTTAATTATGAAAACTGGTAAAGTAGAAAAAGTATCCTCTTCAGATAACTCTGAGTACTGTGATCTTGATGCAAGATATGTAAACAGGTTTTTAAGGATAATTGACCACCGTTAATTTGAATCACAGGCTATTAAGATACAGCATAATAATTAATACGGATGGAGGCTAAAAGCCATATGAAGAAATCATATAAGAGAACTTATATTTTGATTATGCTTTGCATAGCTATGCTTGTATATTTTATAGGAATATATAATTATAGAAAGCCAATTATAGTACACAAAACATTTAATAATGTAACTGTATTAAAACCAGGCACAGAAGAGAAAGTAACCGCTAAAATAGATGCCAAATTATATAGAGGAATATATCAAGGATCAATAATTGGCTTTAACCTACATTTTACAAACCGAATAGAAGGTACCATTATAGTAGATGGTAAGGAATACAAATTTGAAGGATTTAATGGAAGGTCTAAACCCGTAAATATAATAGGTTCTGTATATGAATATAATCACAATTCTTCACGTGCTTTCATATTTAAAATGGCTGATTTGGATTCCTTAGAATTATTAGTGTAAAAAAGCATAGTAAAAATAATTTTCTCAATAGATTATAAGGTTATAAAAAGAAAGGTTGTGAACATTATGCCAGAATATAAGGTTATATTTCACATTGATGAGCTTAATAAGTGGAAGCTTCTATTAGGAAACGTTAGCAATCTAATAAATAGTATGGATAATGATAAGCTTTATGTTGAGGTTTTAGCTAATTCAGAGGCAGTTAAGTATTATGATGCAAGTCAAGATTTAAATGCAGACATTAATACTATGGAAAGCTTAAATAAAAAGAGTGTAAAATTTGTAGCTTGCAACAATGCTTTAATGGCATTTGATATAAAAAAGGATAATATTTTTGACTTTATAGATATTGTCCCTGCTGGGGTTGTTGAACTTGTTAAAAAGCAAAGCGAAGGATTTGTTTATATAAAGCCATAGATAAGCTATACTGTCAGAAAAATCATAATTGATAATTTATCTAATCAACTATAATAGTAAAAAAAGTGAGGGATTGAAATGAACAAAGTCATAAAGACAAAACGGTTAGAGATTAAACCCTTTCAAGATACTGATCAGGCTGCAATGATTGAGTTATTAACAAATGAAGAAATCAAGGAAAGTTTTATGATTCCTGATTTTCAAACTGAAGAAAAAGCTATAAGTATGTTCAAAAAGCTACAAGCCTTCTCCTATTCTGACGAGCACTATGAACGCGGTATCTATTTAAATCAGCAATTGATTGGATTTGTAAATGATGTAGAAATTGGTGACGGAGTAATTGAATTGGGATATGTTATCCACCCCATGCAAAAGAACATGGGGTATGCTTCAGAGATGCTAAAAGCAGTTATAGACGAGTTGTTTCGTAAAGGATTTCACCAAATAGTAGCAGGTGCTTTTGAGGATAACGCTGCTAGTATTAAAGTAATGCAAAAATGCGGTATGGCAAAAATCGCAAAAGAAGATGATATTAACTACCACGGGATAATGCACCATTGCTATTACTACGCAATTTCTAAAGGTCATAATTAGAAGCAGCGGCTTTTGAGTTTAGGAGGGATTTTTTGAAGTTAGTATTTTTAATTGGAGATGCAGCCGTAGGAAAAATGACAGTTGGACAAGAACTTATGAAAATTACAGATTTACGCTTATTTCATAACCATTTAACCATTGAACCAGTTATTGAAGTGTTTGGCCATTTTCATGGAAAAGCAATAAGTAGAATGAGAGAGGTTATTTTTGAAGAATTTGTAGCCTCAGAAAACTATGGATTAATATTTACATATATGTGGGCTTTTGACCAAAAGTCTGATTGGGATTATATTGAACATGTAACCAATATTTTCAAGAAAAACGGTGCTGATGTTTATTATGTGGAACTTGTTGCATCTCAAGAAATAAGATTGCAAAGAAATACCACTGAAAATCGGTTAAAGCATAAGGCTTCAAAAAGGGATATTGAAGTCTCTAATCAAAGGCTTATCAATGATGACAAAAGATATAGATGCATTAGTAATGATGGTGAAATACAGTTTGATAATTATATAAAAATTGATAATTCCAATGTTTTAGCAGAGCATGTTGCAAAAATGATAAAAGAACGCTTTGACTTATGATTTTATAAACAAAATAAACATAAAATTTCAATGTAATGTTCTTAAAGGAGATGTAAAAATGAATACCTACGAAAAAAGCTTAAATGTCTTAAAAGAATTATTTGCAAAAGATTATCAATTTGCTTTAGCAACATCAAGTGATAATATTCCCTCAGTTAGGTTTGTAGACACCTTTTATGATGACGGTGCTTTTTATATTGTTACTTATGCAAAATCACAAAAAGTACAAGAAATCGAAAAAAATTCAGAAGTATCAATGTGCAATAAGCTTTATCGTTTTAGTGGAACTGCCTATAATATTGGACATCCATTATATGAAAAAAATCATGAAATAAGAGAAAAGTTGATAAAAGTATTTGATCCCTGGTATTTTGCCCACAATGACGAAAATGATGAAAGTATGTGTTATGTAAAAATAGAATTAAGGCAAGGCTTTTTTTACAAAGATGGAACTGGCTATAAAGTTGATTTTAAAAATAAAAAAGCTGAGGAATTTCCTTTTGCTTTTGATATTGTAATGGTGGATTAATCTACAGGTGCATTTTTTAGGCTCTGTTTAGGAACAGTGCTTTTAAATAACATTTTTAAAGGAACTCCTTCAATGAAGAGTTCCTTTAATTCATCTTTTAAGCATATGTAAATTAGCTTAACTTCACATATGCTCATTTTACTTAGTGTTAATTTTACGCTTCTTTAAAAATACAAAGTTGCATATTAGTGAAATGATAAACACTAAAACAAATATATATGCGATTGGTATTAATGCGAATGGCTCAACCAATGTGCCATCTGGCAAAACTTTTGAACCTATAACATTAAAGGCAATTATACAAGTCATAGCTGCTAAGGCCGAAACCAACATAATACCTTTTGTGAACGAAATCCTCTTATCCTTTTTCCATGTGTCTGAAATATTTTTCATTACTTTTATCCCCCCATCTGAAATAATTGGTTTTTCTAAATCCACTTTAAGTTTTTGCAATTCATCTAAACATTGAGGGCAGCTTGCTAAATGTTCTTCTACCAACGAAGAACTGTCTTTACTACAAACTTTATCATAATACAATGGTAGCAAATCTCTAATTACTTCACATGATAATCTCATATTAACTTCTCCTTTAATTTTATTCTTGCACGATGATAAGTGACTCTTGCCCAGCTTTCTGTTTTACCAAACAATTCAGCTATTTTTAAAAACGATAAATCTCCAAAAAAACGCAATGTAAATACTTCTTTATATGGTTCTTCTAAATTATGGAGTAATTTATGAATTTCAAATGCACTTTCATCGTCAACTAATATTTGTTCTAAATCAATGTGAAAAACATCGGTTATATCTTCAACTCTTTCAACATTATTTTGTTCTTTCTTTAAATATGAAAAATATGAGTTTTTAGCTATTTGGCATAGCCAAGCACTCATCTTACAATTCCCTTTAAAGCTATCAATATTTTTTAATGCTTTAAAAAATGTTTCTTGTGTTATATCCTCTGCAATACTTTCATTTTTAGAAAGACATAACATATATCTATATACATCCTTAAAATACTCGGAGTATACAGCTTCAAATTCCGTCACATTCTCACCGCCTTTCATATATAAGACTTTCAAAATCGTATTTCGTTACAATATTCTACAAAATTAAGCAGCTCAATTTAAAATATATAAACTTTATTTCACATAATGTACAATTATCCATTTAGTCTATTATATACCACGTAATTGTGCAATTTAAATTTTAACATAGTTACATAATTTTATTGATCTCTAAATAGAAAAGCATATGTGGAAAGTGGAAACTCTTAATTTATATATAGGAAAAAATATACATTATATAGTATAATTACCTCAAGAGATGTTTATCATAAGAAAATTACTCGTGAAGTTTCACGTGTTTTAGACATAAAGCGAAGTCAAAAATAATTAAAAAGGAGAAGGTTTATGAGAATACATAATAAAAGCATTATAGTTTCTTTTATAATAATTTTATTTATTTTGCTATTATGTCTACCGAATATTATTGACTTAATTCCTTCGAGAAAGGTAAAGTATGTAATCACAGTAGTATTTTGTTTACTAGTTTTTCTCTTTCTTGTATACATAACTTATAATGATATAAGAAAAAGAGAGTATACAACTACAGTATATATAGTATTATTAGAAATTATAGGAATTATTGCTTATGTAATTGGCTCCTATACTTATTTCCATAAAACAGGTGTATCAGATATTGAAGTTTTATTGCGAAGAAACAATATTCAGGCAGCATGTTTATTTTATATACTTTGTGAATCAATAGTAATAACTTTTCTTAAAAGGGATAGTTTTAAGAAAAAACAATAAATTGTTTAAACGTAATCTCCTTTTATAACGCTACCTTGTTAAGAAAGGATGTGGCTATCATCAAATCTAAAAAGTACTTATTACTTTTCATACCAGTAATTATTCTAATTGCATTCATAATCTCTCCTAAAAGAATTATAGTTTCAAATTGCAGCAATCCCCCATTAAAATATAATTTTGCCTTCAGTAATATTGGTAAACTTGATAAATTGCTAAGTAACCAGAAATTTAATTATTCTACAGATATTAATAGAAAATATATATCCGTTATCTTGCTTGAAAACAACACCGCATATGTTGAAGAACATATAATTACTGATGGTGGAGCTACAGATATAACCATCCCACAAAACACTAACTTCATAATTTCTCTTCATGCAAACAGCACTATAGCATATACCTGGAACATTAAAAATAAATTTAATACTGCTACAATTGATTTTATTAAGAAAACTAAAATCTCTATTCCTAAATATTTATTTAAACCTAGAACTGACGGTGATGACTATGATAGAGAAAATTTATATTTTAAATCTTTGAATAAAGGTAACGAAAAATTAGTATTGCGCTATGAGCACAAAGAAGGACAGACCGCTCAGTTCTTTGAATCAACCTTAAATATCAATATAAAATAACCTGAATAAGGCTATATTCTATCCGATATATAAACACACATAGGAGACATACATATGAAGATTATAGATGATATATCAAACTTTATTTTTATTGAAGATATGCCACAAAAGGCAGATATAATTTTTATTCCTGGAGGTTCTTATCCTGAAATTGCAGAAGAAGCTGCAAGACTATGGCATGAAGGATATTCTAATATAATTCTTCCTTCAGGAAAATACAGCGTAAAACGTGGATACTTTCCTGGGGCTCTTTCAAAAGCAGCTGAATATAATGAGAAATACAATACCGAATGGGAATTTTTAAAAGCTGTTCTTGTTAAAAACGGGGTTGATGAAAAGGCTGTGCTAAGAGAGGATGAGGCTCAATATACATATGAAAATGCCCTATTATCCAGAAAGATCACAGATAATCATAACTTGGAAATTAAAAAGGCTATTATAAGCTGCAAATCCTTTCATGCAAGGCGCTGTTTAATGTATTATCAGATTGCATATCCTCAAACTGAATTTATTATATGCCCTTCAGGGGTTAACGGGATTACTAAAGCTAACTGGTTTAATTCTGAAGAAGGTATCGATAAGGTAATGGGTGAAGTTTCAAGGTGTGGAAGCCAATTCAAGGATATTTTTATGTCAGCTTTTAGGGATGGAACCATAAAAACCTTTTGATATTTTATATTGACAATAGCGTATAGGTACTATACACTATTCATATGATGAATTTAGATAATATAAAAGAAGTTAAAATCAGTTATCTGCTTTTGGCATTAACTGAGAAAGTTTTAGAAATTGATAAGAAAGCCCGTTATTATGGAACTGATACCCCATTATTTCATTCTGAAATTCATATGATTAAGGCAATAAAAGAAAATAAAGGGATTCATATAACTAGACTGGCTGAGAATTTGGGAGTTACGAAAGGAGCAGTGTCACAGATTGCAATTAAGCTACAAAAAAAGGGCTTAATAGTTAAAGAGCGAGATATAAATAACGCCTCTAAGTTTTTATTAAAATTATCTCCCATGGGTGAAATAGCATATGCTAACCATCAAAAATTTCATCAAGATCTCGATCAGATACTGGCTGAGCTATTAAATGGTGAATCAGAAGAAAAAATCAATTTTCTAAAGGAATTTTTAGCAACCTTAGAAAGCGAATTAAATATTTTTGAGGATAAAGGATTTTAAACTCAACTATTAACTTATACATGGTGAAAAAGTATTGAGGATTCACTATTTTGACACATGTATAAGTTAAACTTTGTAATTTAAGGCCTTTAAGATAGAAATATTTTTTTGCCCATAGTGTATAGTACCTATACACTATAAAATAACATAATGGCATGTTTAAATTTCTGCTTTATATTGCAATGAAAAAAATATATTAAATTTTCATAACACTGGAGGTAGCAGCTATGATTAATAATGAAACTAATATAAGTATAGACAGCAAAGCAAATGATCCATCACGCCTATCATTACGCTTGCGAATTATTTTAGCAATTGTTCTTATTGCAAATACTCTTGACTTAATGGACTCAACAATAACCAATATTGCAGCTCCATCAATTGTTAATGATATCGGAGGTGGACAATCACTGATAAAGTGGCTAGGTGCTAGTTATGCATTGGCAATTGGTGTTTTGCTTGTTATTGGAGGCAGATTAGGGGATAGGTATGGTAAAAGGAAGATGTATTTAACAGGCATAGCCGGCTTTACAATTGCTTCTGCAATATGTGGCCTAGCAGTTAACCCAACAATGATTATAGCGGGAAGGCTCATTCAGGGCAGCTTCGGGGCATTACTTATTCCTCAGGGAGTAAGTATTCTAATGGCTACCTTTTCTCGCGAACAATTGCCAAAAGCTTTTAGTGCTTTCGGACCTATTATGGGACTCGCATCGATTTGCGGACCTATTGTTGCTGGATTAATTATCGACGCTAATATCGGTGGCCTTCACTGGAGGCCCATGTTCCTTATTAATATCTCCTTTGGCATAATTGGCTTTATTGCAGCATTGAAAGTGCTGCCCCATGACAAAGCCAACTCTGATGAGAAGCTTGACATTATAGGCTCCCTATTATTAGGCCTTATGATGCTTGGACTTATTTACGGATTAATTGAAGGCTCCACTAATGGTTGGAGGGCTCTACCAATTACATGTATTATTGGAGGGATTGTAATGTCTGTGGCTTTCGGGTTTCGTCAAAAATATGCCGCTAATCCTTTAATAAAACCAACCCTTTTATCCAACAAGGGATTTACATCAGGGTTATTGATGGAACTTGGGTTTTTCGCTGTTTTAAATGGATTTGTATATGTAATATCTCTATTTTTTCAACTAATACTTCACTTCACTCCATCCAAAGCAGCAATTGGTATGACGCCAATAGCAATTGGAATTATTATTTCTTCTTTAATTTGCAGGCCGCTGCTCACTACTCTTGGACGTAAACTTGTGGCCTTAGGACTGTTAACTACTTTAGCCGGCACTCTTAGCCTATTTGCAATAATTTCTATTAAAGGTGCCACAGTAAGTATCTTGATAGGTGTCCCTGCTATTTTCGTTCTAGGCCTCGGTATGGGAGCATGCATTAGTAGTATTTATGATATTGCTATTGGTGATGTCTCACAGGAGGAAACAGGCAGTGCAAGTGGTTCCCTGAGCGCAATACAGCAGCTTGCAGCTGCTATAGGTTCAGCCATAATAACAACCATATTTTTTAATGTTTCTGAAAAATCAGGAGGGGCTAGTGCAATGACTACATGCATCTTGGTAGTTGCCGGCATTATTGTACTTTGTTTGGGACTTGTAGGTTTGCTGCCTAAAACAAAAGCTAAAGAGAAGTAAATCAATATGCTGCTTAACTGAGTCAACTAAAAATGATTGTCCAATCACTAAATAGAAAAGCATATGTGGAAAAGGGGGAATCCGCATATGCTTACTATTTTTTGATTCTATATTAAAAGGGGGAACTTTTAATTTATATGTGTATCAGAAGTTTTACTTCCTTCTATGTTTTAAATTATACATATGGATTATTGCAAAAATATCAAGGTTTTGTGTGAAGTTAATGTGATTTTTATAAGCAGCTATAACCTAGGAGTTAATATAAATTTAATCACTAGGCTTTAGGAAAAAATATACATAGTATGGTATAATTACCTTAAATTATATTTGCTAAACTATTATGAATCAATTAATGGTTTATTTTTTTAATTTTAAATACAATCCAAAAGAATTAATGGGGGGGTACAATGTTTATAAAAAAGAAAAAATTAAGTTTAATAATTCTTTCAACTGTACTATTAATTGGCATATTAGTTATATGCTCAGTATTTGGTGTATTTAAGCCCAAGGAATCTATATTAGATACAAGAACTATAAATGGTAAGATTGATATTGGTGGATATGGTTTAAATGTTAATTGTGTTGGAAAAGGAAAGCCAACTGTACTATTTGAATCAGGTCTAGGTAAGTACAATTTAAACTGGGATTTAGTACAGCCAGAAATTGCAAAAATTACAAGAACATTTTCTTACGATAGAGCTGGACTTGGATATAGTGACCCTGATGAAAATAACCTACACAAAACCAGCTTAGATCAAGTTCATGAGCTACATACCCTTTTAGAGAAGGCAAATGTTAAGGGTCCTTATATTATAGTTGCGCATTCAATCGGAGGCTATAATGCAAGATTATTTGCTGGTACATATCCTGATGAAGTTAGTGGTATTTTATTTCTTGACTGCACACCTTCAGATAAGTATGATGTTTTTAACAAAGAAGAATCAGGGTATTTAGCCGACCTAGCTAAACTTGAGCCCCATCTAGATGTTGTAGAAAGTGGCAATCAAGTAAAAGAAATAACAAAAAAAGACACACTTAGAAATGTTCCAATAACAGTAATTTCAGCCGTAAATTCTTCATTAGAATATCTGGATTTATCAGATAAAAGCAAACTAGTTTCAAGTGATGGCAGTGGTCATTACATACAGATAGAAAAAGAATGGATAGTAATCGATGCTATAAAAGATCTAATTAAAACTGTACGTAAATAATTTATAAATTACTAAATAGAAAAGCATTTGTGGAAAGGAAGTAAAAATGGAAGTTTTAAACAAGGGTGCAATATATGATAAGATAGTCCAAGAAAAATCAGGAGATGAACTTGGATTATTTGATAAATATGAAGACACCTTCTTAAAGATAAGAGGAAAAATAATAGAACATGATATAAAAAACATAATTGATTTTGGGTGTGGCACAGGTAATTTATGCGGTCCTCTAAGTGAAAAAATCAATGTTATAGGAATTGATAAGAATTCTGAAATGCTTCAAGAAGGTAAAAGGAAATACCCTAAAATGAATTTTATTGAAAATAGCATTTTAGATATATCAAATATAAAAGAAAAAGCTGACATTGTAGTATCCTCCTATGTGTTACATGGGCTAACTGAAGAAGATCAGCAAAAGGCACTCCTTAATATGTTTTTACTTAGCAAAAATAAAAGGGCTATATTAATAGACTTTATGTTTGAAAATATGAAATCAAAACAACAATGTACAGCAAATCTATTAAAAAGTAACAGAGAAGATTTATGGAGCTTCATAGAAAGCAAACATTTTTTTATTGTAGAAGATTTAAAAGAATATATAGCTAAGCTTAATTTAAAAATTACATTTGAACATGTTGTAAATTTCACATGGATTGCAGAAATCTATAAATAGGAATTCTAAAAAAATCTAAATAAAAGGAGTATTATATTATGAATTATCCAGTACATATTGTTGCTGTTGGTGGATTAATAGAAAATGAAGAAGGCCAAATTCTTATGATAAAAAGTCCTGATAGAGGATGGGAAATTCCAGGAGGACAAGTAGAAGCTGGTGAAACTCTTACCGATGCATTAAAGAGAGAAGTAAAAGAAGAGACTGGCATAGATATTGAAGTTGGTGATTTAAGGGCAGTTCATTCTAATATAACAAAGAGAGTTCAGCCTGATGGAGTTAGCCCTATTGGATCAATCGTAAGCTTTGGTTTTACCGGTAGAGCTGTTTCAGGTGAATTAACCACAAGTGATGAAAGTCTTGAAGTGACTTGGGTAAATCGAGAAAAAATATTAGACCTAATCGATGAAGATTTTATGAGAGATAAGGTTAGATATATGCTAAATAACGATGGTAAAGTTGCTTATGTTGTTTTTTCACGTAATCCATATATTCTTCATGAAGTACAATATCTTTAAGATTAATACTAGATAGGAAAAATTTGAAATGTTGAATAAGTCATTAGAAGAAAATACTGAAAAGAACCTTATTAATCAAAAATAGAAAAGCATATGTGGAAAGGGGGAATCCAAATATGCTTACTATTTTTTGATTTTATATTAAAAGGGGGAACTTTTAATTTTTATATCTCTTAGAAGTTTGTTTTCCTTCTATGTTTTAAATTATACATATTGATTATTACAAAAGTATCAAGGTTTTATGTGAAATTAATGTGATTTTTAATTGCTGCTGCAATATGGATTTCGATATAAAATTAATTAACGAACTCCAGTAAAAAATATACATTATATAGTATAATTACCTTAGAGCATGTTGGTTTAAACAAATTGGATGGAACAACATAGAAATGTAAGCTACAGATTATTTATATATTAGGCATATATAAATTCTAAATAAAAGCAATCTTTAAGAAAAAGGAGAAAAAAAATGATACCACTAGGAAACGCACTTATTCTTTTAGCACTTGTAATGGCTCTATTTTTATCTGTTATTGCAATAATACGAGGGTATAAAGGCATGAAGATGAGCAAACGTTTTGATACAGCTGATAAGAAAATAAAAGTTGGTTATTGGCTGCTTTCTGCCATACACATGTGGGTGAGCATTTTAATAACTTTGTGTTATTTAATTGCAGGAGTATTGATTTTAAATAAATTAAAAGGGATGTGATAGGATGGGCTTTTTAATTTTTCTACCGTTTATTGGGGCTATAATCGGATTCATTATTTTTCTTATTTGTTTTATAGGAATATGTCTGATAATTATCGGTAGCACAGGTATAGCAATGAATAAAATATACTTGAAACAGATGAAAACAAAAAATAGTGTATCACAATCTTTATTTAATATGAGCTCAATAATTTTAGGAATTATATTTATATTATTCCCTTTAGGGTATGTTTTATCTGGTATTATTTCTTCATTAGCATCAAAATAATATAGGTATATATCAACGGAGGAAACCTATGTCAAGTTGTTCAATTAACGTAATAATCATTATAGCTTTTGCAATCTTGTGCATTATAGCAAATATGCTTTTTTATAAGTGGTTTACAAACTACTCAAACTCTTTTTGGAGCATATTTATTTTAGTTATTACTTGTATAATTATTTTCTTTTTATGGGCTATATTGGATAAGGTTCTCTTA
Organism: Clostridium omnivorum; assembly: GCF_026012015.1. Taxonomy (NCBI): domain Bacteria; kingdom Bacillati; phylum Bacillota; class Clostridia; order Eubacteriales; family Clostridiaceae; genus Clostridium; species Clostridium omnivorum. The sequence goes on from NZ_BRXR01000001.1 coordinate 1,765,016, forward strand.
CCAGAGTATAGGGATTATTTTTCAAAACAGTGGTACTACAGCTCAAAGCACATTAAACCATTCACTTCAAGCACTATATCTGATAGTATATTTTTCACATTTTTCACTTTAGGCGCAATAATTTCTGTAATTATTCAAAGTATCATTTGGAGATATAAGAATAATAGCAGATAACTAATTAATCTTTAGGTGTTTTTTTCTTACGTTTTCTCCCCTTACTCCATTCTTTCTCCAATCGAAGGTTTTATATAGGCTTTCATAACGCAACTATTAAGGAAGTTAATTAATGGATAAAAAATTATAGCAAGAGGTTTTCAATGAAAAATGAAATAATGGAATTAGAACTATGACTAATTCATAAGTTTCTTTCAAAATGACACGTTAGTAAAGACTTTACATTTGAATATTAGTTTTAGGTTAGAAAGGAAACTATTATGATTAACTTTGAAATAGATTATCCTTCATCGAAATATAGAAATTATATTGAAGCTGTTTATAATTTTTGTAAAAGCAATGGGCTTTCAATGATTTTAAAGGGATCTTTGGCAAAAGGTACAGCAACAAAATTTTCTGATATTGACCTAATAATTTTAGGCAATATTAATAGTTCTAAAGTTGATGAACTTATTTCACTCTATGGCAATCCTGTAATGACTAATTTTACTGAGAATCCTAAAGGTATATTAATCTTAGTTTATCAGGACAATATTTCTGTAGATTTGGACTTAAGAGAAACAATCTCACAACAAGATTTGCAAGACAGTATAGTTATTTTAAAATATGATATAAACTTTATCATAGATAATAAAGAAATTATAAGAAAGCAGGTAAAATCTGAGTATATATCTAATAGACCTGAATGGTATAAGACATTAAGGTTATTGCATAGAGGAATCATTAAGTATCTATCCAATAAAACCGATAGCGCATATGAATTATTAGAGGAAATTTAAGAGAGTCTTACTTCATTACAAATTACTGATTTAAATTTCAATGGTAACTTCGAATATGATATAAAATGTATTTTCAATAAGTTTTGTAATACCTTTGAAGTGGATTCACAAATAAAAATTCTATTTAATAACCTCTTCAAAGAATTTAAGAAGTAAGCTTTTTATAAATGAAAGGTTGTAAGTTTGCTGCTTTGAGTAAAAGCCAAATTGAATTTAAAGACTGGTCAAGTGATAGCAAGCAAATGGTTGTTAGTGCTTCAAGACATTATATACATTTATATTCTCCAGATATAATAAATAAATCAATATTGGATTTACAGATAAATTTAATTATCCACTAAGGTTAGCAATCAATTCTGATTTATTAAAGGCTAACCACTTTGTTATAACTATAGATAAAATACAAAATACTTTAATTATATCTCAGAATTAATTATTCTATAAACCATAGAGGAGATTAGTATGACATTTAATACAATATTTAATAAGCAAAATATTAAGAATACAATTTTAGCCATAGTAGGATGTTTATTATCGGCTATAGGTGTAAACATGTTTTTAGTTAATGCAAAACTATTTAGTGGAGGTGTTTCCGGTATAGCAATTTTAGTACAGTATGCTTTTAAGATTCCTGCTGGATATACGGTGCTGCTAGTTAATATTCCTTTACTAGCATTAAGTTATAAAGAGTTAAATAAAAGGTTTACTGTGTATAGTATAATTGGGACCTTTTCCTTATCATTGTTTTTAGTACTGACTAAAAATTTAAGTAGTATTCTTACTGTACATGATACACTTTTATTTTGTGTATATGGAGGGGTAATAACTGGTATTGGAGCAGGATTAGCATATTCAAACCACGGTTCAGAAGGTGGTATGAATATAGTAGTAATGCTGGTTAAAAAGAAATATGACAGTTTTGATGTAGGTCAATTAGGTTTTATCGTAAACTGTATAATAGTATTTATAGGGATGCTGCTAAATGGAATAACTATTGCATTATACACGTTAATGAGCATGTATATAGCAGGTTTTGTAACAGATAAGTTAATTCATGGTTTATCAAAGAAGAAGGTATTACTTATAATTTCAGACAAAGAGGATGAAATTTGTGAGTATATAGCAAAACACATGCACCGTGAGGCCACCATTCTAGATGGAAAGTCGCTTACTGGTAGTGAAAGAAAAATTTTATATTGCATAGTACATATATCGAGATTACCTGAGTTTAAATATTCAGTGAAGAAAATAGATAAGGATGCTTTGATTTCCATAATAGATGCTGCAGAGGTAGATGGAAACGGATTTGATTCAAGTATTTTATAAGGATTAATAAAAGATGCTCTTATATGTTATACTTCAAAACAAAATATGAGCCTGGATCATTCACTTGTATTGGAATACTGTAAATACATGAAAAGCAAGATAGGATTGTAGCAATATTTAATTCAGGACTCTCTTTCAAAATATGGCATAGATAAAATATAATAAATGAAAAAATTTATTTGAGTGAAAAATGATAATAGAGAATAAAATACGTTATGTCACATTAAAATAAGTTAATACTTATAATTGTGAATGACTTAATATATTATATTAGTGTATAATATAAACAAATAATTTTATGATCGAGGTGAAATAAGTGAGTCTAGCTGAAAAACTTATAAGAGATTTTGAAGAACTGCCAGAAACTCAAAAAAGAGAAGTTATAGATTTTGTTGAGTTCTTGAAAATAAAAAATCAAAAGAGTTTAGAAAAAATGATGGACGAAGTTATAGTTGAAAATAAAGAAGCACTAGATGAACTTGCAAAGTAATGGAACTTTTGGACATAGAAAATATCATATTATTTCACAAAAAAATTGTAAGCAAAACTGGCGGAAGTGAAGGCATAAGAGATTTAGGCTTGATAGAGAGTGCTTTAAATAGAGCACTTATGACTTTTGATGGAAAAGAATTATATGAAAGCCCAGAAATGAAAATATATGTTATTGCATACGGCCTTATAAGTAATCATGGATTTGTAGATGGCAACAAAAGAATAGGCATTGCAGTTATGATATTGTTACTAAAGATGAATGCTATAATGATAACTTATATTCAGCAGGAGTTAATCGTTTTGGGATTAGCTGTTGCAGAAGGTAAATTCAAAGAAAAAGATATTTTGGAATGGATAGAGAGACATAAATAATAAGGTGGTTCTACCTTATTATTTTTTGTTATATAGTTGGGAACTGCAATTAATCAATGTACCTTAAGTGGTCAACTATTATTAAATCTATTTGAGAATATTATCGGTTTTATATAGTCTTTCATCACTCAACTATTAAAAAGGTTAATTTTATGACTTAGTTCTATTAAATGATTTGAAGAGTGAAATATATAAACAAGGAACTAAAATATAATACTATTTTCTTTTATGCAGGGGGTGTATATTTCTTCTTATTATAATTCTCAATCTTCTTTAAACAGTCTATTGAGGAAAATAGAATTGTTCCTAATTCACTAATTAGAACATATACGAAAGGAACCAGCGAGAAAATGAACTATGTAAAATACTTACGGGATAAAATAGGCCATGATGTAATAAATCTTACGGGAGTAAATGTATTAATAATAAATGAAAACAATCAAATTTTGCTTCAAAGAAGGGGAACATACCCATTTAAGTGGGGATTGATTGGAGGAATTACAGAGCTAGGTGAAGCCCTTGAAGATACTGCAATCAGAGAAGCAAAAGAAGAAACAGGATTGGACATCAAAGATTTAAGTCTACTAGGAACAACATCCGGAGAGAAATGTTATATCCATTTTCCAAATGAGGATAAAGCATATTTTATAACTGTTGGTTATATAACTAAAAGCTTTAGTGGAGAGTTAATGGTTGATGGCTTGGAAACTAAGGAATTAAAATTTTTTAGTTATGAGGATTTACCTAATAATATACCTGATAGTCACAGAATATTTTTGGATAAATATTTTAATGGTAAAGCTTCGATTAAAGAAGCAGATTAATATATGAAAGCAGCTCTTTGGAAGCTTAACAAAAGACTTAGCAAGAAACTCTAATTGATAAGCTAGCCTCTAATTTTTCAATCAAAAGGGTATTTTTCTTTCTTACGTTTTCTCCCCTTACTCCATTCTCATCTAAGTCAAATTCATAATCAGCTGCCATTTCAAAAAATGCGGCTTACCCCTTCAAAATAACTTTGGCACTTTCATACTTGTCCTTAATTATTTCTTTAGCTTCAGGACATAATTTATTAAAACTTCTTTCAAGCTTTTTACTTACCCAATCAGCACCTTCACTTATCTCCATTCCCTTATTGCAGTATGCAAGGTGCAATAGTGATGGCACTTGATCTATGTGAGCCATAGCATCAGCACTTGCAAGGCATTCTGATTCTTTAGTAGTTCTTTCTAGAGGCACACTTCCCCTATGCTGGATAATACATTCTTTAACTATATCCATTTTTTCTTCCGGATAATTGAACTCTTTTAAAATTCTTTCAGCCTCAACTGCTCCATAAATATGGTGTTCTTTATACATTGAGTAATCCTTTACTGCTGCATAATCATGTAACAACGCTGCTATTTCTACTATTTCCTCATCAGCTCCAAGCCTTTCAGCCATTAATTTTGAATACTTAACTACTGCAGTAACATGATGAGTCCAGCCACCATACCCGAATACATTAGTTTCTCTCTTATATGCTTCCTGTACAATATTTGAAATTGATTGTATTAGCTCCTCTGAGTTCAAAATAATTCCCCCTCTTTACTTATATTTATTCTATAAGTAAAGTTTACCAAACATACGTTCTTATGTCAAATAAAAAATATTAGGCTTCACCCGGCGGTTCAAATGAAAAAGTAAATTCCAGATGTAAGAGTAAATTCAATGCTCTCACCTCAAGTATACTACTCTAAGAATCCAGATAAACCTTGTCTATCTACTATTATTACTTTTTTATATTTAATCTTAACATAACCAAGCTTACTAAAATGGTTTAATATTTTAGTAGTTGTGACTCGATTTAAGCCTACACAAAGTGCTATTTCTTCATGAGAATAAGGAACACAATCTTCACTTATATTTCTATCTTTACTAGCATTGGCTGTTTCCTGCAGTAAAAAATCAGCAACTTTTTCATAGCGATTATAAAAGTATGACTGATTAAGTAGACTTGCCAACCGGTTACAGGTATTAGAAAGTAATTGAAAAAGTAAAATCGTTAACTCTTTTGATTCACTTAAATAAGGATACATCTCTTCTAGTGAACAAGAAATAAGTTCAACGTCATTAACTGCACTTACAGTAGTTGGTCGTTTTGATTGTTGTATAAAAGATGATTCTCCAAAAACCCTGCCCTTTTCAACTATTTCTAGTGTAGCTTCATCACCATATTTTGAAACATAATATACTCGTACGCGGCCCTTTTTTATTAAATACAGACTTGTTGCATTATCGCCCTGCATATAGATTATGTCATTTTTATGATAGGTTACTGCTTGACCAACTTTTTCAAAATAACAAAACAATTCATCAGGTATTTTTATCATCTTCATATATTCACCTTCTTTTATAAAAATTGTAACATAGGTCACATTTCTATTTCAAGGATTATGTTATCATTAATTATATATAATAACATAAAAGTAAAAATTATACTCACCTATCATACTATACGCATCACTACACAAAAAGCAGATTGGGTATTAATTTTAATCTTCTTTAAAGGAGTGCAAATGTAATGGTATCAAAAGAAATGTATGAGTTAGGAGCAAAACGCTCAGTAATTAGAGAATTGTTTGAGTACGGAAAGCAGCAGGCAGCAGTTGTTGGCAAAGAAAATGTATTCGATTTCAGTCTAGGAAATCCAACAGTTCCAGCACCAGAATGTGTAAAAGATGCGATTCTAGAATTGCTAGCTTCGTCAAGGTCGGAAGAAATCCATGGGTATACTTCAGCACAAGGTGACTTGGAAATAAGAAGAGGACTTGCTGACTATATGAGCAACACATTTAACTGTCAGCTAAAAGCAGAGAATTTTTACATGACCTGTGGTGCAGCTGCTTCATTAAGTATTACACTAAGGGCCCTTACCGAAAGCCCTCAAGATGAATTTATTATTATTGCACCTTATTTTCCAGAGTATCAAATTTTTATTAGATGTGCAGGTGCAAAGGTTGTAGTAATTCCAGCAGACACTGAAAAATTCCAAATTCAAATGAGTTTATTAGAAAAAGCTATCACACCAAACACTAAGGGAATTATAATAAATTCTCCTAATAATCCCTCTGGTGTTGTTTATTCAGAAAAAACCTTAAAGGCTTTGGCAGATTTATTAAAAAAGAAATCCACAGAATATCAAAAACCTTTATATCTCATATCAGATGAGCCCTATAGAGAAATAGTTTATGACAACCTGCAGATACCATACGTTCCAGCTTATTATGAAAATACAATTATATGTTACTCATACAGTAAATCACTTTCACTTCCAGGAGAAAGAATAGGTTATATCTTGGTAGCTGACTCTGTAGAAAATGCTAAAGATATATATACAGCCATATGTGGTGCTGGGCGCTCTCTTGGGTATGTATGTGCCCCAAGCATGTTTCAGAAAATTGTTTTAAAGTGTCTTGGAAAAACGTCAGATATAGAACTATACGATGCAAATAGAAAACTGTTATACAATGGACTTAGTAAAATGGGTTATCAATGTGTTAATCCAGACGGTGCATTTTACCTGTTTGTTAAATCACCAGAAGAAAATGCTGTAAACTTTTCTGAAAATGCAAAGAAGTTTAATCTTCTTATTGTGCCAGGAGATGATTTTGGCTGCCCAGGCTATGTAAGAATTTCTTATTGTGTGGACCCAGCTATGATAAAAAGATCTCTTGATGCATTTCAAAAGTTAATAAATTTATATAATTAGTTGAAAATGCATGGAGGACTTACCTTTAAAGGTAAGTCCTTAAATATTGCTAATTATTAAATTTTAACGATAAGGTTTTGATACCAAATTATCTACTTATTTGTTCCAACACACTAGGGTCTTTTATCTTACCATCCTCAGCTAGCAGTACAATCTTTGATATTATTTCAGCACTCTTTGGATCGCTGTCTATGAAGGGCAAGAATATCCTGCCTCTGTGGCTAGAATGAACTGGCAGTATGTTTATAGAGCCTGTTCCCATTTTATGAACTACGCCACTGCCTAGATGTACTGTGTACTCTCCATGAACCCCTGTAATGTTGGCGTGAGTACCTTTTATAAGTACATTTGATAGCTTCAAAAGCTTTAATATTTCCTCCACAATAACAACTCTTATATCTACAGTGGACATGCTAGCTTCTGGGTCAACTCCACCTACGTGAGCAACACTTACTACTAAATCCACATCTCTCATCACTTCTGAAAAAATTAGCTTAGGTACTTTATCTATTGGCACTGGCTTAAAGGTTTTTCTATCCTCAAATCTCACAAGTTCTATAGTTGGAGCTTCTATCTCTGAAGGAGAGAACCAGTCTGCTAGTGCATATATAGTAGCAATTATATTTTCCTTATAATAAACCTTTTGAAGTCCTTCTTCATAGCTTGCAAGCCATCCTCTTGTTTTTAGCAGCGCTGCTGCCTTTTTAGGTTGAATTTGATGACCCGCGTATCTTCTTGATTGGGTCTGTTCCTTAAGCTCATCTGCATTCGGAAGATATAGTTCTCTAAAGACTTGCTTAAATGGCTGTATAATCTTTCTTGAGAATATATCCTTTTGGAAACTAGCCCAATAGCCCGCTTCATATAAGTGCACAGGGTGAGCTATGATTACTCTATCCTCTAGATTTAGCTTATATGCCTCATTGTTATAGTCTACTAAGCTACCATTATTTAAATATCCAAACTTATCATAAGCTTTAAATACCAAATTTTTAATTACTGGATTAAGCACTGGATTTTTGCAAAGATTTATAAGTTCCTCCGCGCTGAATTCTTCTCCATTTTCCATAGCAGCTTCAAAGCTTTGCCTTGCCCTTGTATATTGATCCTTAAGAGACTTTTTCAGTTCTTTTAATTCCACCACATAATTATGCTTTTTAAACCTTGCAGGCACATCCTTTAGTGTCTTTCCATCCTTTGTGCACACTATATCTGCTTGGCCTAGTTCATCTATAATAAGCTGTATTTCTATATCTTCTAATTTATATGGCTTAAGATAGACGCTTACTGCATCAAGCTTTGCTGTTTCCATGTTCCAGCTTAGCCTATTCACATCAGAATAGCCCGCATTTCTAGCCAAATTGTTCAAGGCAATGCTGGCACTTCTTTTTTCACTAGCCTGCCTTTGTGCCCCAAACTGCTTGCTTTCCTTTATGAACTTATGAATGTATTCATAGCGCTCTAAAATATCCTCTTTATCCTTTATAGGAAGTAAGCCGTAAGTAAGCAGATAATCCTTGTTTCTTTTATCCATTACCCTATTTTTAACTTCGTTAATATCAAGCTTTCCTAAAGTAGCATCTGCAAAGAGCTGTGAACGCTTATGAAGTCCGCCTCCAGCTATATATTTTGCACTATCATATACTATTTTAAAATTCTTTTCACCAATAGTATTGTAAGCCTCCAGGAACCACTTTTGATCAAAGGCTCCATCTCTTAAATCCTGTGGTTCAATTGGAGTATACCTAGCCACTATAGCTTCCTTTTCCTTAGAAAAAAATTCATTCACATGCGCATGGAAGTACCAGCAGGCAGATTTTAAGCCTTCATAACCTAGATATTCTGAAACTATATCAAGCCATTGCGGTGAATACATGGCAGCCTCTATAAGCTGTTTGCTAGTTATCTTTCTGCCCTTTAAATGTGCTTCTAAGGTTCCTGCATCCTCATCCTCTTTTGGATAACAACACTTTAAAAGATGACTAAGCATCTCCTTTTTAGTACAATCTCCACTTACAAAGTTATACCCTCTTACATAAGTGTCCTTTTCCGCATTCAGTATTATGGAAGTAAAAATACTAGCCCCATAACATTTTTCAATTTCTGCTGCCAAATGGGTTACTTCTGTATTAAGCTCCCCTCTTTTAACCTCAATACTTGCTATAGTATCTACCACCTTATTTCCTATCTCAACCAATAATGGATACTTAGATAAAATGTCTTTATCGTACTTACGAGATGTAGTTATTGCTTCAATATTTTTAGGACTTATTGGTCTTTCCATAAACTCCTTATAAACTTCGTTCTCATCTATAATACCTAATTCTAAAGCACGTCCAAATTGCTCTAGGTTAAGAGTAGCTTTATCCTTGTATTTGCTGGCCTTATAATAGTTATAAGCGATATTAAAATATTTTACGAAATTTTCATCATCCTTACAATTTTTATTCATTAGCCTTAACCAATAATCTATTTCCTCACTAGAAGCTAAATAGTCCTTATAACTAGGATAATAGTACTCAGATCTTTTCAAATACTCTTCTTGAAACTTTTCTAATGGAATATTTGTAAATATATACTCAGACATATCCTTGCCAAAGCTGAAGCTGTCATTGCTAGATATTTCTCCAGCCAATAATTCAATGTAGGTTGTTATTTTTCTAATATACGGTATCTTATCTAAAGTTTTCGAAACTTCCTTAAGCATTTTAAATTCAAATGTGTTATTAATTATATCTGTAAACCATGGTAAATAAGCCCTATACCCTAGTTGATTCATAATTTTAACATAATAATTTAGTTCAATAAGCTTCCACCCTTCAAGCTTATTAAGCTTTGCAAATTCTCTTACCTTATCAGCAATAGGAAAATTATCAAGTCTATAATTATTTCTATTAAAGGGTTGAAGAAAATCTGAACCTCCTAAAGTGATAGCTGTCCTAGTATTATCCCAATTTACTATTTCATACTCAAAGTCCCTGTTTTCATGAATAAAATTACTAAATTTATTTAATATGTCCTTTAGTCCATCAATAGTCATTGAGAATCTATCTTTAATATTGAACTTCTTAGGTATTTCAATAGGTGAAACCTGATATTCCTTAGCTTTATCATATAAACCAAAGCCATTTCCAAAGTTTTTTATAGTGCTAGTATCCTTTATAATGTTACTAGCAAGCAGCCTTTCCTTTTGAGAAATCTCACTCATTGAGGCTATTGAGGCTAAACACTGCTTGTATATTTCTTTATGTTCAGGGCTTTCTTCTAAAGCATTAACTAAATCTATAGCTGCCAATCTTTTATTTTCATTTTTACTACTTGATAATCTATCTATGCTCTCCGCTAATTGGTCACCGTTCTGCTTAAGCAGCAGCTTTATTGCACTTTTTCTTAAATCTCCAGACTTGTATTGCAGTAAGTTTTCTATAACGCCATAATCCTCACTAGTTAAAGCTAATGAATTAATTATTTTGAAGGCACTTTCCCTTATAAAAGCACTTCTGTCCCCACAGGCTTCAATTAGTGCTAATTTTTGCTTAGCATTTTCAGGATTCTCTAAAAGTGTTTCCACAAATGCTTTCCTTGTGTCCACATTCATTTTTTCCCTATAGTCAATAAGTGTATCTACAATCTCACTATTGTAGGTTAAAGCTACGGCAAGCAGCATCTTTTCCATTATTTCAGCAGTTGTGAGTTTAATGTCTACCCAAGGAAATACACTGCCTTTAAACTCAATTTCTTTTTTAGTCATCCTGAGCAAAATGTTCTTAAGTTTATTAAAAAGTTTTATTCCATAACAATGATCTGGCAGCTTGCTATAGTCCTTTACATACTCTACGTTATTTACAGTTAAATTGCCAAATAAATTTTTCACTGCAAGAGCGATTACCTCTAAATCATCTTCTTCAAGTACACTGCATGCAACCTGATGCTTATAAATATAAAATTGAGTTTCGTATAAAAATTCCAATGCTACAAGCTTTTTATATTTTTCATTGGAAGAAAGTAGGTTATATAATACCTCATCAATGTCCTCTACCTCATTAAAAGCCACTGACCAAATGCCTATGTATATAAGCAAGTTATCCTTAGAAGCTATACACTCATTTTTATATTCTTCATTAGTTAAGCAATTATATATTGCATCAAAGCACTTTTTCACAACCTTTGGTCTATCAATATCTATTGCAAGTCCAATCCATGTGCCAAAAGCTCTCACTACAGATGAAAAGCGCATTAAATTATTGTCTATTATGAGTTTAAGAATATAGATAAAACCTTCCTTCGAGCCCTCATCTATACTTTCAACTATAGCTTGTCTTAAACCTTCTTGAAGCTTTGCCGCTAAAAGGAGCTCTCCTATGAGTCTATGAGCATCTTCATTCTTACTCATAAGTAAGCCTCTAATTATCTCTCTTGTAACAATTGCTGTATTATTCTCGCTATAAATTATAGCTTCTATTTTCTCAAATACCTCCTTATTATTGTTATCAAGCTCCATTGCTATTATGTCAGAAATTACTGCTATGTCTTGATAGTTGCCCTTATTATTCATAAGGTATTTATCCAATGTAAAGCCAGTAGCTGCTAAGTATACAAATTCTACTAACTTTTCAACATTCCTACTAAGATATAATTCTGAGGATTTATTTGATCTGTAGGACCTTCTATAATACCCTGTAGAGTAAATATATTCTGTAGATCTATTCCAAATAATTTTAAAGCTTTTAGCAAAATCACCCCCAAGCAGTAATGTTAAAGCTCCATAATTCTTTCCCTCAAATACATCTCTAATATGCTTTGTATCCTTTTTCCATAAGGTATCAGCTAAGGTGTTGTACTTGTCCCACCGATTATCATAAGTTGAATTAACGTATTCCTTAAAGGCTTCCACAATATCAATTCCCCGACCTACATATAACAATTTTTTAATCAGAGATTTTTTTAAATAGTCATTAATTATTTCTTTACTCTCATTATTTAAATACATATACCCTTATCCCCCTACCACATTCTACCTGCAAGCATAGTAAGTTTAATAAACGTTAACACATCATCATCCTTTAATTCTAGAGTCTCATCAAGCTTCCCAGCTTCATTCTCTCCTATAAATACTCTATAAATTCCATCTTCGTAAGCTAAATAAGCCGCTTCTAATGCCTTACTCAAACTCTGCTTATTTTCATTATTGAGCTCACCAAAGGAAACCTTACCAACTGTTAGCTTTTCATCTATTTCGCTATTAGTTAGATAATCAACTATCCTCTCTTTTTTTTGTCTTTCATTGAAGTCCTCTACATTTTTAGTGACAATGGCACCTATTAATTCCCTTAATGTTACTGGTATAAAGTCTAAAATTATTTCTTCTTTTGTTATAAAATTCTTTCGAGAGCCTGCTTGTTTTACATTCACATATAATTTCATAAAATCCCCCTGCATAAATTAACATGCGTTACAAGTTAACCATTACCTTCCATAATTATATCATTATTAGGAAATATAAAATATATTCAAATGAATTTATTTACTAATTTCATAGTATAAAAAAACTGTGTTGAATACCAACACAGTTTTTTAAATTCAAACTATTTTCTTTACTTTTTGTCTACCAAATACCCTATATAAATAGCCTACTCCACCTGCTTTACAAGTGTCTTCATAACATCCTTTAATTTGCGTTCTCCTATTTCTTCATGGGCTATTGCTACAATCAATTTAATGTCATTATCTGATAAATCCCATTTATAAGCTCTTATGTCTAGTATAGCTCCTTCAGGAAGTATCTCATCAAGGCTGGTTGCTACCTCTTCTGCTAGTGAAAGATATTCATCGAAGAGATCATCTTCATTTAGCTCCCCTTCAGATAGTTCATCTATATCCCCATCTTCCTCCATAATCTCCTTTAGAGTATCTATACTTATGCTTAGATTATAGGCTAATATGTCATCTCTTTTAGAGCCCTTGCTCATATCTTTAACTACTTTAAAGTCTGATTCGGCCTCTATAAGCTCTTTAAGTTCCTTACTATCAATAACCGTATCTCCAAATAATATGTACATCTTCTCAACTCCATTCTTCAGTATTTCATAATTATACCATAGGATAATTATATGTTAATCCTTAATTTATTTTATTTTATATTACTTTCTAGGATATATTCCCTATTTTAAGCAAAATTCCTCCAATTAGTATGGATATTATATCAAAATAAGCAGTTTTCAACATACTATTGTCAACTTACCACTACTATGGCACCATTTTACTTGTTGAAATGTTTTTATAAACGTGGTATTATAATTTCATCGAAAGACATTAAGGCTTCTCGATTAATAGCTACATATTCTGAGATATTCGTAAAGCTTCTATTTTGAACCTACATTAAAGCTTTGGAAGTCCAATATTTAGATGAAGAAATGTACCTACTTGTGAGTCCTTTAACGGCATTGAAGGCGATTGAGGCATCTGTGCGGGCATCCCCCTATCGAGAGATAGGTGTCAAAATAGGAGTACCGGTATTTTGGATATAATAGTTAAAGCTAACGCTCATGATTTATCTGAATCATGAGCGTTTTTAATTTAATAAAATATCTTTCAAAAACCCATACTATTAGTATTAATCAGCTCTTTATGATATTATAGACTAGTTTGGATAAATACAGCTTATTAATGAAAGGTAGAATATAATGAATTTTAAAGAATTAGGTATAAGTGAAAATATAATAAAAGTATTAAAGCAAAATGGGATTATGGAGCCCACTCCAGTTCAAGCAGAAAGTATAAGCCTTATTAAAGCTGGAAAAGATGTTATAGCAGAAGCTCAGACTGGTACTGGTAAAACCTTAGCCTTTTTACTTCCCATTTTTGAAAATATATCACCAAAGGTAGATGCTGTTCAGGCACTGATTATTACCCCTACTAGGGAACTTGCTATTCAAATTACTGAAGAAGCAAAAAAGCTAAACAGCGCTAAGGACGTAAATATTTTGGCTGCTTATGGTGGAAAGGATATTGGTTCTCAGCTAAAGAAGCTGCAGGGCAGTATTCATCTTATTATTGCAACTCCAGGAAGACTTATAGACCATTTGGAGAGAAAGACGGTTAACCTCAGCAAGCTAAAAACCCTAGTATTAGATGAGGCTGATCAAATGCTTTTAATGGGCTTTAAAAATGAAGTTGAAGCTATAATGAAGGAAATCCCTAAAAAACGCCAAACTCTTTGTTTTTCAGCAACTTTAGATGCACAAGTTAAAAAACTTGCTTATAGATATATGAAAGATCCTGTAACAGTTTCTATAGAGAAGGAAGAAATAACTCTTAGCAATATTAAACAATACGTGGTGGAGACCACTGACAGAAGAAAGCAGGATTCCCTATGTGCTGCTCTAGATCAGGATAATCCTTTTATGGCTATCATATTCTGTAGAACAAAACGAAGAGCTAATGACCTTGAAATGGCTCTTGCTAGGCGTGGATATAATTGTGAAAAGCTGCACAGTGATGTTATGCAGTCAAAGCGCGAGAGAATAATGAAAGCTTTTAGGAATGCTGATTTCCAATACCTCATAGCCACTGATGTAGCTGCTAGAGGACTTGACATAAGCGGGGTAAGCCACATTTATAACTACGATATCCCAGAAACTGTGGAATCCTATATCCACCGAATAGGAAGAACAGGAAGAGCTGGTGAAGAAGGCTATACCTGTATGTTTGTTGATCCAAAGGATATGAGAGCCCTGGAAGAAATCGAAAAAACTATTCAATTTAAAATACCTAGGAGAACAATAGATTTAGAAGATAAAAAGCTATAAGCACTGCTGCTTATAGCTTTTCTTTTAGTTAGGTTCCATATTAGAGCTTAAGGCATCCCTAATCAATTGCCCAGATTTTACCAATACCTAATTTAAATCCACTGTAAACTCATTATCTTTTAAAATACTTATCTCTCCCATATTGTCTGTTCCTACATATATATCACTGCTTCCATCATCTTTAAACACTGCATGTAATGTGTCATTACTATTAACTATATCTTTCATATTATCATTTCCATGACTTCTAACCATCTGCTCCTTGCTGCTGTTATATAGATATAGTCTTCTAGCTTGAAGTTTTACTGATACCCCTTCGGTTTTATAATCTACATAAATCTTTCCATCCTTGCGTTGGATTTTACTTATAATTATTTTATTTTTATCATCCTGCTTTAAGGTAATTGCTTCATTGTTCCATTTAACGGGTTCTGTCTTAGTAAATTTACTTTCTCCATTTTTCTTATCCAAATAATTATAGTAAGGTATTATATAAAGCTTTTTAGCTTCTTTAGAAACTGCTGAAAAACTTGAATAACCTTCATATTCCCCTTTAACACCTCCTATAAGCCCGTCAGTACCATAACCTGAGCCTTCCTCTATTAATTCGTTGCCCTTATCATCCTTAATGATAAAGTTAGCAGATTTATCTCCTTTAAGTTTATAGGTCAAATTTGTTGTAAGAGGTGTTATCCTAAGCTCCTTCAAATTCATCTTTATGTCGCTGGTAGCTACACTATTATTTAATTTTATTACTTTTGTATTTTTTTCAATTTCACTTTTCGACACATTAAATTCAAATGCCCAGGGGCCGGTAATTTTCTTATTTTCATTCCCTTTTTCATCTAAAAATTGAACTTCATTATATACTACCTTCATAGAAATATTATCTGGAACTTTTACATTATGGATGTCTAGTGTGTCCACATTTAAATACGTATTACTATCAAGAAATTGGCCAGTTGAACCCCCACCTACGTTTAAATGCTTTCCATTAATATATATTTCAGGAAATCTTACAAGTACTGAATTGCCCTTAAATTTATCATCACTTTTAAAGGTAGAAGCAATCCTCAGCTGGTTTTCATCCAGCATTACTTCATTTAAAGTTGCAGTAACCTCGCTCTTAACTACATCCTTGTTTATAACTGATGTATACTTATCAAATTCAGCATAATCATAGCCCGTAATATGTTTTATTATTTTACCCACCACTGGTATTCCCTCAGCAAAGGTTGGTGCTGTCTTAGCCAAAGTAAATCCAGCTACCACAAGAACACAAAGTACCGCTGCAATTACCTTGCTGACTTTAGGAATAATGACGGCTTTTAGGTTTTGATGCAGCCTTTTCTTAATGCGTTTCTTTTCCATATCGTTGAGTTCAACTTCCTCATATTGAGATAAATCAACATCCACATCATTTAACAGCTCATATACATCCTTCATCATTTACCCTCCTCACCTAATATTATTGACTTGAGCTTTTTCCTTCCTCTGCTCAGCCTATTATTTACTGCTTCTCTATTAATCCCCATCTGTTTACCTATATCTTCTGTGCTTTGTTCCTGAAAGTATCTTCGCATAAATATTTCTTTATCTTCTTCTTTTAAGTTGCTTAAAAGCTTCATCATCTCTTCACGATTTTCCTTGGCTAAGATTTCGCTCTCAAGCACCGCCTTATACTTTAAATCAAGTGCATCAATATCCTCATTATGTAGTTCCTTAATTAATTTTCTTTGATAATCTATGGACTTGTACTTAGCAATGGCCGCCACCCAACTCTTAAAGCTGTTTTCCTTGTAAAACTTATCTATATTGTCCCAAACAGCTAAGAAAACATCATTCATACATTCATCAACACAGCCGCTGCCCTCAAATTTATATAAAGTTTTCTTAACTATGGCTTTTATAAGCCCCCCATAATTATCAACAATAAAATCTAAAGCCTTAGGATTTCTCTTTTTCAGCTCTACTACTAAATTATCCTCGCTGATTTTCACGTTCATTCTCCTTTCCATAAGAGCTCTTACATATGTTAAGTCGTAAAAATTATAAGATTTATATCAACAATGTTAGATTTTTTTATAATATACTTCTAATAATATCCAACTTTTACACAATAGAAAAGCGATATATGGAAAGTTACAATCCACATATCGCTTATTATTTTTAAAATTAAAATATAGCTTTAATAAATAAAGTAGTAGGAATCATTTATAAAATCAGCCTTGTACTTTTTACACAGCTTTTGCAGTAGTGCCTTTATTTTTATTCTATTTTCTTCTGCATTCATTAAAAGCTGCTTATAGTTTTCCTTTTCCTTTGCAGTTACTTTATCTTTCACATAACCATACACATGCTCTGCGGTATTTATAAAACTACCTTCCTCAAAAGGCTGATTGAGGCACTGATCTATATATGTATACACCGTTGCCATTGGCACATCCGAATTTATTAAGCTGCTGCACTTTTTATAATAGGAATAATTCTTTTCCATTACGCTGTATTTGTATTTTGCCCACTGTTCCGTTCTCCTTGAAACCTTTGTTTTATCATTAAGAGCATAGACACATTTTAATGCAGATATTTCTTTATCCTTCACTTCCAGCATAATATCAGTCTCTACACCCTTTAAACTCTCTATATAATCTAAAAAATTCTTAGTAATTACAAACTTAGAATGAGCTCCCCCTCTTTTTTCCATATCCTTATCAGAATAATGAAGCTTCATGTGTCCATCCTCCGCTTTCCAAGTACTTTTAACTTGTTTTATGATTTCTTCCAGCTCTAAATTACATGGATTAAGCTTATGATGAAGGTTATCAAATACAGCAGGGATATTAAGCTGTTTGCATATACTTAAAACCTCTTCTATGGTATAGCTCCTTTCATCGTTTTCAACCACCAGCCTTTTTTTAGCTGAAGTAGAAAGTCTGTTAAAATTTGATTTGAAGTTTTCCATTGCATTTGTCTTATCACCATATACCCCACCTACATGAAGTATGATTTTATTGCTGTAATCTACCCCAAGTGAATCGAGAAATCTGCAGTGATATTCCAAATCCGCAATGCTCTTTACCACCACTTCGTTATTAGGAGAATTTAAAACTGTGTACTGCCCTGGATGCATTGATACTCTTATATTATTATCCTTTATAATCTGTCCACACTCTTTAAGCTCTGAGCCAAAACTATCCCACCATTTAATATCATTAACTGGATGGCTTGCAAAAGGAATAATATCAGAGCTTATTCTAAACATATATATATCATTTTTAATATTCCACTTTAGAATGCTCTCTAAGTCTGCTATATTGCTACTAACACATTCATTGAATATCTTTTCATTAAAATTCTTTAGCATAAAGCTTCTTGAGGTTTTGTACGTAATTGAAATAGGCGTACAAGCATATCCTACTCTGATTTTAAAAGTCATCCCTGCTCACTCCTTAGTTCACTTTTATAAAATCCTTTGCTCTATTTTATAGTAAAGGTATTTTTCTGTCTATCCTTTATTTTTACCAAAGAAAAGCGGTATGTAAAAGGGGGCTTAGATACCGCTTGCTGTTTTTCATTCTATACAATTTTAATTAAAAGGGAACTGTTTTTAATTATTATTGGTTATTTGATGGTGCTTGTGCTGGTGCGCTTGGCTGTGTTCCTTGTCCATTTTGGCTATTAGGTGTTTGCTGTCCATTTTGAGTTTGCTGATTGTTTGATCCTTGCTGACCATTTTTACCTTGCATTTGATTACCTTGACCAAAGCCACCTTTTCTATTTCTACCTTGTCCTGGAGCCTGTTCTAGCCTTCCACCCCTGCCAGCTTGTCCGAAGTTTCTGTCTCCTCCTCTTCCACCGCCAGTTCTAATATCTATAACTTCACCAGATATGTTCTTTTTGATTTCTATTCTTTCTCCTACAACTATATTATTGCTATCCAATGGATAATCTCCAAGGTTTACTGTCTTTGTTCCTAAGAAGTTTCTTACTACAATGCTCTTAGTGTCTGCTTTCAGTACAGTACCTTTTACTTCAAATGCCAGGGAGTAACCTACATTAAGTCCAGCTATTATAACTATAGCAGCAAGTACACCTCCTATTTTCTTTTTAGTAAATACCTTCTTACAAAAGCCTCTTAATTTTTCGTTGTTAATAATCTTATTTATTCTTTCGCCCATGCTAACTCCTCCTATATAATATTTATTTGCAATTTTGCTTATATCTTATCTTATATTTTTAGTAGGTTGTTTCCCTTCTATGTTTTAAATTATACATAGGGATTATTGCAGAAATATCAAGGCTTTATGTGAAATTAATGTGATTTTAAAAATATTAATATTCAAGTAGAATAGCTATACTTTTAATTGAGAACCTATTTGGACAAGTATCATAGTATATATGGAAGATAACCTTCTTATTTTACATAGAAAATCAAGTTTACTGAAATATCAGGCACAATATACAAATTTGATTTTCTATAATCAGATAATATAGGAAGGGTAATCATGTCAAAAAAGTGTAATTTATGCGAAGAATTTGCTGATATACTTGATGCCGAAATTCTAACTTCTACAAGAGATTTATGCGTTGTAACCTTCCTCAGAGATATACCTGCGGAGATACTTGGAAGACCCACTCACTCTCCACTAGCCTTAGCTGCTCTGTTCTCCTTTGAATCTCCCGATGAGCAAGGTAGAACACTAAATTTAGGGGAAACAGTTATACTTCAAGAAGAAATTAACGAATTTATTACTGTGCTCAGAAGACATGGCATTAAAATAACAGCACTTCACAATCATTGGTTATTTGATCAACCAAGATTAATGTATATTCACTTTGAAGCTATAGACAAACCATTAACTTTTGCTAGAAATGTAGCAGATGCTCTTCAAACTTTAAAATACTAGTTTAAACTGGGTACCTGTGGTGTATTCCATGGGTATCCTTATGTGAAAAAATAAAAAAGTCGTAAAATTCAATTGAATTTTGCGACTTTAATGATAATTTATTTATTATTACAGCTTCAACAACAGCTAAGAATGTTGAATACTAGCTGTACTTCTCTATACAAGCTTTGCATATGCAGGCTTTTCCCTTTTTATCTTCAGGTACTAAATCTAAAACCTGTTTTGGTACTTTTATGTTATCGCACCAGCATCCACCCTGTCCATGCTGGCAGTTGTTATCCTTCCCACAAATCGGACAAATTCTCTCTTCTCCTGTTACACCCACTAATATCACTCCTCTTATGAGATTATCCCTCAATCTTGTAAAAATTATATCATATTCTATGCTTAAACATAATTCTTTAAATTGCAGTTTACCCACAAATATCAAACACATAAATTGCCTCAGGAAAAGTAAATCCTATGCCTGAAATACCAATCCCATTTATATATTTAAACCATCATAACCTGCAATTAATTTTATTTTAGTTCCTAAGCATGATAATATTATAAAATATAAATATGACATTTACATGATGAAAATATTAATAATTTATTTCCAAAATCTTAAATCTACCTTAAATTAACAGGTTATAATTCAACAATTCTACTTAAATATTCTTTTGATGCTTCAATTTCATGGTTTTCAATATGCAGTAAAGCCAACTTGGCATAGATCTTTGTTATCTGCTGCTTATCACCTAGTATATTTATTATTTTCTTATAAACTTCCTTAAGTTCTTCAAAGCTGCAGCTATTTTTATAAAAATTCTCTAATAAATAGTATCCTTTAAGCTCATATTCTCTATCATGAAACTCGCTGGCCATGGATATGCCCTCATTAGCTAGTTCCAATGCTTTTTCATTATCACCTATTATAAAATGCACAGCAGCTTTATCTATCAAAGTATGAGACAAATTTAACAAGTCCCTTCCCCTTCTAATGCTTTGCGCCTTTTCAAAATAGTATATAGCTTCATCTATCCTATTTGTTTCAAAATTTACTACACCTAAATTATTATATATATAACCTAACCGAGTGTCCTCTTCATCCTCAAACAGTTCCAGTGCTGCTTCATAAATCTGTAGTGCCTTATAAAACTCCCTCTTAGCTATATAGCAATTAGCTTGTAATACTATTCCATCAATATAATCGTTGAATTCACAGTTTACATCTATTAACGAAATATAACTCTCTAATATTGATAAGCATTCATCTATAAAATTAAGCTTTTTATAGTCAAATGCAATATTAAATAGTGCATATTTTTCAACATTAGTATCTTTAATCCTAACTGCTAATCCATATGCTTTTTCAAAGTAAGGTAAAGCTTCCTCATATTTCAAATTCCCAAGCATACACTTGCCCATCTTATTATAGATATCCGGTAAAATCTCCTTATTCAAACTATAGCTGAGCTCTAAAACACTGTTGTATATTATAAAAGCTTTGGTATATTCACCACTCTCATATAGAATTTCCGCTTTTTTGCTATGAGCATGTAATAAAACCTCTTTTAAATTTAGCTGCTGACAAATGTTAATTACTTCTTCTAATTCTTCTAGGTTGTTTATTACATTAATTTTTTCTAAATAATATATTTTTATTTCATCTATTTTAATTCCTTGAGTCAAAAGTTCAAAACCTACCTTCCAGCTGATTAATTAACAAATTAATTGTAACGATTACATTGATATAACACTATTATACTATTTTTTTATAATAAAAAAAAAGCAAATACTAACTTTAAGCTATTATCATGCAAAAATATACCTTTTGGGTTGAGAATAACTCCACTATAATCCAAATATGGTCCTATGTTCATAACACCCTATAAACAAACTAGGATATTACATACAAATAAGTGGAATGCTATTTTAGAATAAATTATTTTATTTTTAGGATACAATGCTTTGTATCCTAAAGTAATAGGAGGTAATTATGAGTAAATTATTTGATATTTTTGGTGATGATAATGAAGAAGCAAAATCAGAAGATAACGGAAATTTACGCCTTCGCAAAGAAGAATTGGATATTAATAAAAAGCGAGTTCAAACTGGTGAAGTAGAGTTAAGTAAAGAAATAGTGGAAGAGCAAAAAACTGTAGACGTACCCGTAACTCATGAAGAAGTTGTTATTGAAAGAAGATCTGTAGATAATGAAGCTTCTGATTCTCCAATTGGTGAAAGCGAAACTATACGTATACCTGTAAGTGAAGAACAAGTTGATGTGGATAAGCACACTGTAATTACTGGTGAGGTAAGTGCTCATAAACGTGAAGTTGAAGAAACCAAACATGTTGACGAGACTTTAAAAAGAGAAGAAGCCCGTGTAAACTCCACAGGAGATGTAGATGTTATTAATGAAGATGAAAGCGGTCTTCACTAAAGCTCCTATGCTATAGGGTAAAAGAACACACCTCACAAATTACCACAGCACTGCGAGGTGTGTTTTAATACTATTTAAATGGAGGTGTTTCCATGGCTCATAAGGATATTTATAAAGGACATAATTCATCCACTATTAAAGCAGCTGCTATAGGAGGAATATTTGGTGGAGCAATATATATAATATTCAACTTTTTATTCGGAATAAGATTCCCTGATATCTCCTTACTAGGAATTATTATAAGTTTTATTATAGGAGCAATACTCAGAGTCCTATATGAATCCTATCCAGCTGACCAAGTAGCAAAAAATGATGCTGCAGAATTTCCTAAACAGAGTATTCTTGAAGATGAGAATATATTAGAGCTTCATGAGGAACAGCTGGATATCTCTAAAAAACGAATACAAACAGCAAAGGTAATTACTCATAAGGAAATTGTAACGGAGGAAAAAAATATTATGGTTCCCGTGACCCGGGAAGAACTAGTAATTGAAAAAACAGTTTTTGATCCTGATGATCCCAGCGATGTAGAAGGCCAAACTGAAACAATACGAATACCTATAAGTGAAGAAGACATAGATATTGTTAAACATAAGGTAGAATTAGAGGATGTTTCAGTTTATAGCAATGAATATGAGGAAAATCAGCAGATTAAAGAAACCTTGAAAAAGGAAAAGCTTAATATTAAAACCACTGGAAACGCTAAAGTTATAGACAATGCTACTGAAAACACCAAG
Source organism: Clostridium omnivorum (assembly GCF_026012015.1). Taxonomy (NCBI): domain Bacteria; kingdom Bacillati; phylum Bacillota; class Clostridia; order Eubacteriales; family Clostridiaceae; genus Clostridium; species Clostridium omnivorum. Next base: position 1,787,790 of record NZ_BRXR01000001.1, read on the forward strand.
GAGACTTAAAATATAATGATGATTTATCAACAATAAATCGAAAGTTATGCACACTGTCCTCACTCTTGTGAGTATAACTTCTGATTTTACTCGCAAAATTGCTCCTTTTATTAGCAGTTTAACTATTAATCCTGCAATAAAAGGAGCAATTATAATTTATATTAATTTCGTGAGCAGCCACCCAGCTTCTTGTCGTAGTACATCTTTTTATCAGCTGCCTCCAGCAGTTCATTAAGAATTTTACCCTCATCAGGATATTTTGTATATCCCATACTGATTCCAGCATATTTTACATTATAAATCTCATAAACCTGCCTTTTTATATTGCAAATTAGATTTTCAATCTCCTGCTGATCTAAGCACTCTACTAGAATAACAAATTCATCTCCGCCTATTCTTGCTAAATATCCCTTTGAACCTATAGAAGCCCTTATGATGTCGCTAACCTTGGTTATATAGTTGTCACCTTCACTATGGCCAAAAGTATCATTTATACTCTTAGTTCCATTAAGATCACATACCAGCAAATAAAATGGGCGCTTTGCTTTGGTATATGAATTATATGCTTTTTCAATACCACTTCTATTTAATGCTCCGGTCATATAATCAGTTAGTGTTGTATTTTCAAGCTCTGTCATCATTTCCATAGTAAACCTTGTCCATAAAATTATTCCAATAATATAGGTAATACCACCAGCAGTTAAAAATACTTTTATAATTGCGTAAACTAATGGACAATTCATTACATTTGAAAACATATCTAAGAAAGTAGCTATAGAAATAAGCGCTAGTCCACCTATTAAAATGATAAAAACTCGCTTTTTTACCTGCCACCTTTTCTTAGTAAAATAAAATAATCTAGTCATATAAAAGAGAAGTACGGCTACAAATAAAAACACTACAACTTTTCTAAACTCCATCATATTCTTTATCCTGCCTTTTTATATACTTTTCCCAGATAATTGTATTAGATATTTTATATTTAGTTTTGCAAAAACATTCTCTTTTCTTTATTGTATACTAAACCTATAAATAATCAATATAATTTTATAATCTGGATTATTATGCATGGAAACAAAAAAAACTGCAAGAGGCTATACCTCCTACAGTTAGATAATTATTAATTCTCACTTACGCTTTTCATGTATGAATTCAAAGTTGCAAAATAGTATATGCAGTAAATTGCAGCGTAAACTAGTACAATCATTATATAGCTTTTTGTTAGCTTCAAGGAAAGCATTTTGCCTAGAGTTATTGTAGCTGGATAAGCATTCATCACAGCAACTATAAGCGGTGCCCCAAATAGAAGAGCTAACTCCTTTGATATAGCACCTTTTATTTCACCTTTGCTTACTCCTATTTTGCTTAATACTATGAACTTATCCTTGTCCTCTCTTGCTTCCATGGTCATTTTAAAATATATAATGCTTCCTGTGGCGGTTACAAAGAGTAAGCCTATAAATAGCCCTATAAATGCCATCATTCCCAGCAGCTTTAATCCATCCTTATAATGCTCGTAAAAGCTTAACACACTACTATCTTTAGGAAGTGACTTGCTTAAATCATTAATAAAATTCTCAGCAGTAAAGTCATTATCAAGCTTATATAAAGTCATTTTTATCACAGCAGTACCTTCTGCCTGATTTTTCATATTACTATATATTGAATCTTTAACTACTATAGTCTGCATAAAATGGTCTAGTGCTATAAAAGGTCTTATATCTGTTCCAGTTATATTTAAGCTGTAGCTTTGACCTCCCACATTTATATTCATTTTCCTGCCTATAGCCCTTTTATCTGTTACAAAGTTTTGAAGCTGAACAAAATAACAATCGCCATCATCTTTTAAATCGGCTTTTCTGTTTATACCTTCATGCTGATTTAATTTGTCAAACTCACTTTGTTTAATTACGTAATACTCCATATCGGTATTTAAAAGCGGATCTACAGCACTAACATGCATAAGCTCTATATCATCCTTATACTTTACTGATACTTCACTGTGTTTACCTAAGGTATCTTGGAATGCTTTATCTGAACCATTTACATTAAAATACTCAATAGACATTGGTCTCATATATCTAGAATTTTCTTCAGTTTTGCTGTAAGAGCCTACACAAGTAACTAATGCACAAAGTGCTATTGTAGTGCACACTGCTATTATGCTTAAGGTTCCTACATTTCCTCTATATCTGTAGTACAGCTGTGCTGTAGTTATAAGCTTTGTTCCCTTAAAAAGCCCCTTCTCATTTTTCTTACTTAAATGAATTATAAATGAAGTAGTGGAGGTAAAAAACAATACAGTTCCTAATACCACCAGTAAAACTACTATAGGAACCTTAAACAGGTTTGCTGCCAGCTGATTTACTGCAATATAATATCCATAGGCTAAGCACACAATTGCTAAAGCACCAAATATTAAGGTAATTATAGATACCTTTAAACCTCTTTCTACCTTTTTAGCTGCATTAAATAGCTCTAGAAGACTGCTTTTCCTTATAAGAAAAGTTCCATGTAAGGTTATAAGCGAAAATATTACAAGGAAAACTAGTATACATATCTTTAAAGCCTTTAAGTTCCATTGAAAAGGAACTGCTGCAGAAGTTTTAACTATATAATAAAGCAGCATAATAAAAAACTTATTAAAGATTATTCCTAGCAGTATTCCTGTTAATAACGAAAATATCATTACAATAATATTTTCGAAGAAATTAAGTCTTGCAACTTGTCTCTTGGACATTCCAAGCAGCATATAGGTAGCAAACTCCTTTTTTCTAGATTTTATGAAAAAGGAATTGGAATACCATATAAAAAACGCTGAGAAAATTACAGTCATAACCGCCCCTACCTGAAACAACGTTATAAACTTTTTCATGGTTCCAAGCTGATCTTGAACATTCTTGTTATACAAAATAGACATAAAGAGATATATTACAAATACACTAAAAGAGGAACTAACATAATATGCAAAGTAGTTTTTATAGTTTTTCTTAATATTCCTAAGCGTCATACTAAATAGAGTCATCAGTGTCACCCCCAATAACTGACAACACCTTTAATAGCTTTTGATAAAAGTCCTTTCTAGATGAATCTCCCCTATATAATTCATTAAACAGCTTTCCATCTTTAATGAAAATTACCCTTTTACAATAAGATGCAGCAAAGGAGTCATGAGTTACCATTAGTATAGTAGCATTATTCTTTTCATTTAGATTTTGAAGAGCTCCAAGAAGCTCTTTAGAGGACTTTGAATCCAATGCTCCAGTTGGTTCATCCCCTAAAATAAGCGATGGATTTGAAATTATTGCTCTAGCTGCAGCAGCTCTCTGCTTTTGTCCACCTGATACTTCATAGGGATGCTTGTTCAATATATCATCTATACCAAGCTTAACTGCTATATCCTTTAGCCTGCTATCAATAGTAGAATAGGGCATTCTGGAAAGCGCTAGAGGTAGCACTATATTTTCTTTAAGTGTCATATTATCAAGCAGATTAAAGTCTTGGAATATAAAGCCCAGCTTATCCCTTCTAAAAGCTGATAAATGAGGTTCTTTTAGCTTAGTTATATCCTTTCCATCTATTAAAACACTTCCTGAGGTAGGCTTATCAATAGTAGAAATAACATTCAAAAATGTAGTCTTGCCTGAACCTGAAGGCCCCATTATACCTACAAATTCTCCCTGATTAATCTTTAAATTTATGTCATCCAGGGCTGTATATTTTACTCCTCCAAATTTAGAACCATATACCTTCTTTAGATTATTTATATTTAATACTTCCATAATATCCTCCAATTCTTGGTGCACCCCAATTAATCTTTATGATCTTATTATATAAAAAAGCAAAATGTACAGCTATTTTTTTAGCTTACATTTTGCTATGCTAACTTACATTTTTGTAATATAGTAATCATTCCACTTAGGAAAATGCACACTAACAGAGGTTCCTTTGCCGTATTCAGATTGAATAGTTATGTCATGCCCTAGTTTTTTAGCAAGTTTATAGGAAAGGTATAGTCCCATACCTGTAGCCTTTGAATTAACATTTCTTCCGTTGCTGCCTGTGAAAGACTTTTGAAATACTCTGTCCATATCCTCTTTTTTAATTCCTATTCCAGTGTCTTCTATAACTAAAACCTTTTCCTTATGATTTTCATAAGCACTGCATTTTATAGTTCCATTTGTACTTGTATACTTTAGAGAGTTAGAAAAAATCTGATCTATTATAAATAGCAGCCACTTTTTATCAGTATCTACCCAGAAGCTTGACTCCACTTCATTCACAAAGCTAATATGCTTTCTTATAAAAATTATGGAGTGCTTTTTAACACTTTCCTTTATCAAGGTATTCAGGTCTACTTCCGTTATAATATAGTCCTCTGAAAAGCTGTCACACCTTGAATAGAATAACACCTTTTCTACATAATCATCAATTTTATCAATCTCTTCATTTAAGGAACTGGGCAAGTCACTTCCACTGACTATATTGTCCATTAACAGCTTTGATGTGGTAATAGGCGTCTTAATTTCATGTACCCAAGCTGTCATAAACTCATTATTTTCCTTAAACTGATTTTCCATATTCTTTAGTGAAGCATTATAAAAATCATATAAATCTAGTAAAACACCAGCATAAACCTCATCCTTGTATTCCATAGGTTGTGGAAAGATAGGTGTTTTATCCTTTGACGCCCCAAACTGCTTAAGACCATTTATATATTTAGCTTTTATCAGATAATCACTAAACAAATACACAGCAAATATGATAAATGACACAGAGGCTAAATAAAGAATATTTGAATTAAGCATTCTATTACTTCTATCTAGATATATGGCAGCAAGTACAAAGGTCATTAACACAGCATAGAAAATAAGCAATCTATAGTTTTCCTTTAAATATCTTAAAAAACTCATTTTATAATATACCCCTGATTCTTTATTGTTGTAATAAAATCTTCAAGTCCTGCCTCATTAAGCTTTTTTCTAAGCCTGTTTATATTAACTGTAAGAGTATTGTCATCAATGAAGCTTTCATCCTCCCAAAGCTCCTGCATCAGCTTTTCCCTGGAAATAATGGTCTCGTGGTTTTTCATAAGCACATATAATATCTTAAACTCATTCTTTGTAAGCTCTAGGCTCTGATTATTATAGTATATGGTATTATCCCTCAAGGAAAGTATCACATCCTTGTAGTTAATAGCCTCCAGACTTGGCTCAACATAGGAGTAAGTTCTTCTTAAAAGTGCATTGATCTTTGCCATGAGAACTTCCATTGAAAAAGGCTTAGTTACATAATCGTCCCCGCCCATTTGTACTGCCATAACAATATCCATATTGGTGCTTCTAGAGGATAAAAATAGTATTGGCACTTTAGCTATAGCTCTTATCTTGCTGCACCAATAAAAGCCATCGTATACAGGCAGATTTATATCCATAATTACAAGGTGAGGCTTCTTCTCAACGAATTCCTCAAAAACCTTACTAAAATCCTCCGCATAGCATACCTCAAAGCCCCATTTTTCTAAGGCACTTTGAATAATACACCTTATCTTTTCTTCATCTTCTACTATCATTATCTTGTACATAGCACTCATCCCCAAATACAAAATTTTGCTATATTATCATATAAATTATAACCAACTATTCTAAATAAAGAAATTAAATTATAATAAACTTCTAATAAGACTTAGTAGAGTCTTTCCTAGGTTTGGATGAACTTGTTTAACTGCATTCATAACCTGATCTTCACTGGCTGGAGCTTTAAACATATACTGACCAGTACCGTGCTGTTGAAATACAGACACTATCCCCTTAGCTACTCCCCCAATGGCTATATCTGCTGAAGCATATCCACCAACAGCAATATACTTTGCAATTGCAAGTCCCCCTATACTTAATCCATAGGATATTGCTATACCTCCAGCTGACAACAGCCCTGAAAAAGCTGCCCCTGCAATAGCTAAAATAATTCCTAAGGATACTGCACCAAAGCTAAATACCCCAACAGAAATAGCTCCAAAGCTAAAAACTCCAACAGCTATGCTTCCAAATGAAAATATTCCTTTAGCTACTCCCATAGGCTTACAATTCATATGAAAAAGCGGCAATCCAAATATCTTTGTCTTAGAAACATACTCATATCCGTATCCATATCTAGGCCTATAATAATTTCTTGTATCATTAACAATGCCTAGGTTTTCTCTAAATTCAGCAGCAATTTCTTCAGGCTCTCCTAAAAGAATGTAGGGATCACTTTCCCTAGTAATCTGCTGTTTTTCTATTAATGAAGAAAGTAAATCCTCTCTTATCTCCCTTTCCTTTCTTCCTCGTATACCTATATAATTTATAACCATGTTAATGTACTCATTAAATTCTCTATTCATTTATACCACTTCCTTCTTTTAAATATCTAAAACCTTATTTGTTATACCATTAAAGTGCTTCCATATATCAATTTGGTCCTTAAGTGCTGTAATCCCACTGTGTGTAATTTTGTAATACTTTCTAGGAAGCTTTTTCTCATCCTCTGGTATTACTCTATAGTTTTCAATCCAACCATTGTCCTCAAGTCTATATAGAATTGGATACAGAGTTCCTTCTTTTAGTTTATAATAGCCTTCACTGATTTCATCCAGCAGCTGAATTATTTCATATCCATACATATCCCTTTCTGCAATTAATTTAAGTACAATTATGGACAGTATGCCTTTCTTAAGTTGATTATCTAATTCTGGCAATAAATTCACCTTCTCTTATATAGCTTTCATATATATTTAGTATTGCTAAGTATATTATACTGCTAAATATAACTTATGTAAATACTGGAATAACTTTTACTAAAATAATTTTTCATAAATTTAATAAGCATTGATTACACTGCACCAAAAATCCCCCTTTTTAATTAATTACTTCGATTTCAATTAACAAAAATAAAATAGATAAAGCTTTCTTTTATTATCTTTAAAAATCTTTTTATTTGTTCATTTTCTAGACTTTGACTTTCTTTGACCTTGGTTGTATTATATAAACATAGAAGGAAATGATAATTCCTTAAACCAAATTTATATTTTATAAACATTATGAGGAGGTTTTTATTTATGTTTGGTATGGTTCCTTTTAAAAGAAACAACAATTCTATAGCAAAAAGAGGTGATTCCTTCTCTGACCTTATAGATAACTTCTTTAACGACGACTTCTTTGTTCCCATGGTTCCTTTTAAGAATAATTTCAGTGTGGACTTAAAGGAAACAGAAAATGAGTATATAGTAGAAGCTGATCTGCCAGGAGTTAATAAAGATGCTGTCAACGTTGAATATGAAAACAACTATTTAAATATAAGCGCAAAACGAGAAGAAATCATAGAAGACAAAAATGACAACTATGTAAGGCGTGAAAGAAGCTATGGCGAATTCAACAGAAGCTTTTATATCGATAACGTAGATGCAGACAAAATTGATGCTTCATTTAAAGATGGCGTGTTAAAGATTACAATGCCAAAGCTGGAAAAGCTTAAAGAAAATAAAAGAAGAATAGACATTCAATAAACTTTTGGAGCGTACTCAGAAATCTGGGTACTCTCCTTTTTGTTATGCAACTCTTAAATTGATGTTTTTTATATATACTCTAAAATAACTGTGTTAAAATATAACCCTATTATAATATTAATACATATATGTAAAAACATGAAAGGCAACTAAAGGAGAATCAATTATGAGGAAATTAGATAATCATATCGTAATATTTATAGCAGCAATATTTATTATTACTGTGCTTGCAGGAGGCTGCAGCAGAGAAAATAACACAAAAAGCTCTTTTAGTATTGAGCAATTTGAAAATGCCATGAAGGACAAAGGCTATAATTTTGAAATTAAAGATGTACGACAAGATTTTCTCAACGCCACAAGAAAAAGAATGATGATTGATAATAAAGCAATAGATATTTATCTATTTAGTAACGATAAAGAGATGGAAAATGAAGCAAGTCATATTGATAGCGGTGGCTGTGGTTACAATAATGGTTCTAAAGCAGTAAATGTTAGTTGGGTTTCATTTCCTCACTTTTATAAAAGGGGAAGCATAATAGTTCAATATATTGGAGACGATGAAAAAATCATGTCCGACTTAAAGGACATATTAAGTGAACAGTTTGCAGGATATACGCCTAAATAAGCATCTTTAAAGGAAGAATAGACATTCAATAAACTTAAGGAGCGTGCTCAGAAATCTGGGTACGCTCCTTTTTATTATACAAATGATATTTATTCATAATATGTAATAATATGGTATAATGGTTTTATACCATATTTATTATCCTTCATCGCAAGTTAAATATTTTGTGAAATAGTTGGGGGCTTTTAGCATGACAAAGATATCTAAAACCGACTTAATATTTTTAAGTTATGACTTAGTATTTATTTTAATAGGCTATATGTGTTTATACTTTTATAGTAAACATAATGCAAGTGCCTTTAATCCATTACCTATAACATTAGCAATTATAATTTCCATTCTCTTAATTCATATAATTCCTATAAATAAAAATAAAGATACACATATTTATAGGAATAAAAAGGCTCTGTTTCCTTTTATCATAGCTTACAGCATGCTAATTTTATTAATAATTGCTTTAAATACACTATTTAATCTAAACAATTCTTCTGTTAGAAACTTTAATCAAACATATATTTTACTGATTCAATTAGGTCTTACAGCAGCAATTTTTAGTTGTTATCTTTTTAAAATAAAACTTAGTGACTTTAACTGGAATATTTCAAGTAAGACTTTTGCTTATATTGTTCTTATATTTATAATTTATAGATTTATTATTAATTTCAATGGTATTGTTGATGGAACAATTAATATTAAAGGAATATTAAATTTAGAATTTATTATAGATTTTGCATTGAAGGCAACGATAAATTCATTATACCCTGCGTTGTTTGAAGAAGTTGCATTTAGAGGTTTTTTAATTTCTGGCCTAAAGGGATTTAATTTAAACAATAATGCATGCAATATTATACAATCTTTGATTTTTGGATCTGCACATATAGCAAGTTGGGGAATGCCTACTTCTTTGATACAATTACTTGTTTTAGCAATACAAGTTATGATTGGTTACTTGCTTGGAAAAATATATTTTAAAACGGATTCTTTATTGCCGTGTATTTTGTTTCACGGGCTTTATAATACAATATAGATAAATACTGAACAATATTGTTATATATCGTCAATTGATATGCAATTACGTTTTAACAACTAAGATTAAACACTTGCTTTGTTGTTAAATTAAGTCATAATGGTGCATCTTATTAATTAATAACTTAGAGGAGGATTATAATGAATATTTCCGTTAACCAACTATTAAACATTGAAGAATTAGATGCAAGGGCCATATTTGAAGGGGTTAAATACCCTTGGGAAGCCCTTGCAAAAATTAAGAATTTCATTTTTGAATATGCAAAAAATCTACCGGACGATTTTGAAAGAATAGAGGAATTTGTATGGGTTGGCAAAGGCACCACTATAGAAAAAAGTGTTCTTATAAAAGGTCCTGCGATTATCGGTTATAATTGCGAAATCAGGCATTCCGCTTACATTAGAGACAATGTTATCCTTGGTAATAATGTTGTAGTTGGAAACTCAACTGAGATTAAAAATTCAATCCTTTTTAATAAAGCGCAGGTTCCCCATTATAATTATGTTGGTGATTCAATATTAGGGTATAAAGCGCATTTGGGGGCAGGCGCAATAACCTCAAATTTAAAGTCCGATGGTACATTAGTAAAAGTAAAATGTGGTACAGATATTATTGAAACTGGTTTAAGAAAATTTGGTGCAATTTTAGGCGATTTATCGGAAGTAGGATGCAATTCGGTTTTAAACCCAGGGACAATAATAGGAAAAGATAGTATTGTTTATCCATTAAGTTCTGTAAGAGGGTATATTCCAGAGAACAGTATTTTGAAAAATAATGGTGAAATTGTAGAGAGAAAATAAAGCCAAGGAATCAGAATATCAATTTATTTCAGAATGGAATTTCATTGTATTTTAATTCGTATTTTTCTTTAAAACGCAGTATTGATAAGATAAGGCGACTTAATATGCTTATCAATAAAGGGGGATTAATTATGATAGATAGTAATGATTTGAAATTAATTGAGGAAGCGAAAAAAATCATCAATAAGAATTTTGATGAAATTAATGAAAATCACACAGTAGGTGCAGCCTTACGTTGCAAAAATGGTAATGTCTACGTTGGTGTAAACGTGTATGCTCAGCATGGCTCATGTGCCGAATATATAGCAATGGGCACTGCAATTACAGCAGGAGAGCGTGAATTTGACACTATTGTTGCTGTAAGGTCTCCAAAGAAAAATAATACCTTAATAGCACCATGTGGAAATTGCAGACAATTACTTATGCAGTATGCACCTGATATTAAAGTTTTAATACAAACTGAAGATGGGATAGAGAAATTCTTTATAAAAGAATTATTACCTTATTCACCATATTAAATTTGGTGAAGATAATGCTATTATTCTTATACAATATCATCTTTGCAATTTAAGCCGAATTAAAGATTATTTACACTATTTATAATAAGGGGCGATAGACGTGGAAGAAAAAATTAAAGAAATATTTATTAATCTTGGTGCAGAAGTTTGTGGCATAGCTAATATTGACCTATTTACTGATGTACCAAAAGGTTTTCACCCTACAGACATTTATTCTGATTGTAAGTCTGTTATTGTTTTTGCTAAGAAAATTCCAAAGGGATTAGCATATGTAAGTCCCAGAATTGTTTATCAAAATTTTAATAGTATCAGCAATGTAGAATTGGATAGAATTGCATATTTAGCTTCAAATGAAATTGAAAAATTATATAACGGAATCACTGTACCAATTCCTTCTGACGGACCATATGATTACTGGAATGAAAAAAACTTGGAGGGACGAGGTATAATTTCTATGAAGCATGCAGCTGTCTTAGCTGGTATAGGAACTTTAGGAAAAAGTACTTTGTTATTGAATCGTGAATATGGAAACATGTTAAATATTGGTGCTGTTTTAACTAATTTGAACCTATCATCGGATGCGCCTGCAGAGAATATTTGTATAAAAGGATGTAGATTATGTATTGATAATTGCCCAGTTAGTGCAATAAGTGAACATGGTGTAAGCCAAAAGCTTTGCAGAAATTGTGCTTATGCAAGTAATGATCGAGGATTTGATGTTGTAAATTGTAATAAATGCAGAACAGTATGTCCAGTTGCTTTGGGGAAGAAATAGGTATTTAGATTAATTCATATTTTTATTTTGTAAAGCAGTATTAGTAAGATAAGGCGAACTACAGAATATTTATATTAGGAGTTATTAAATTGAGTGAATTAATTTTAGTAAAACCATCAAAGGTTTTAGAAGAAAAAATTCTGGAATATAAACAAGAGTATTTAAACTTTGAGGAAACTAATATCAATGGCAGTTGTGGACTAGCCCATTATAATGATTTTGATGAATGGCTTAAAATTGTCCTTTCAATCGAGAAAGATAAACTACGCAATAATGTTCATGCCAGCACGTTCTTTTCTGTAAGAAAATCTGATAATAGAATTATAGGTACTATTCAACTCCGTCACTTTTTAACTGATGAATTAGAAAAGCATGGAGGACAAATAGGCTATGGCATTCGTCCAACTGAACGAAAAAGAGGTTATGGTAAGCAGCAATTATTACTTGTTTTAGAAATTGCAAAAGAAATGAAAATTTCAAAAGTAATGATTATCTGTGATAAAGATAATATTGCTTCAAGTCAGACTGCTATGAGTTGTGGTGGCATATTAACAGACGAAAATTTACATGAAGGTAAAGAACAACAAATATATTGGATTAACCTGCGCTAATAGCCATAGTCTATAAAATGTTTCTTACATAATAATAAGATATTGTTCCAAAAAAATTATCTTAATAATTTTAAATTACTGATATTCTTTATATAAAAAAAGAATAGACATTCAATAAACTTTAGGAGCGTACTCAGAAATCTGGGTGCTCTCCTTTTATTATACAAATGATATTAATTCATAATATGTAACAATATGGTATAATTGTTTTGAAAGATATTTATAGAATTTTATTAAGTAATAACTCAGACAGGAGGCCTAATAATGAATTACTTTTTTATTCCTATGAATAAAGAATATGCATACGAAATTGCGTACAGCTGGAAATACAATGATCTATATTCATTCTATGACATGACGGCTGATGAGGAAGACTTAAAGGAATTTCTTGATGAAGATAGTTGGACAAGTCAATATTTTGCAGTTCTTAATGATGAAAATGAGTTGGTAGGCTTTTATTCATTCGCTTTTGAAAATGAAATTATGTGGATAGGCCTTGGATTAAAGCCTGAATTAACCGGAAGAAACATAGGAACTGAATTCGTAGCAGCAGGCCTTAACTTTGGAGTAAAAAAGTTTAATTATAATCACAACTGTATTATGCTGGAAGTTGCCTCATTTAATAAACGAGCAATAAAAGTATATGAGAAATTAGGCTTTAAGTTTGTAGAGAAATATATGCAAAAAACAAATGGTGGAGAGTTTGAATTTATTAAGATGAAGAAAGTTATATAATGAACATTTTTATTATATAACGTAGCAATTGTAATTAATGACGAACTGATGATTATTTATATTCTACGATATTAGGAGGTGTAAGAATGCAAGGTGTTGAGCGTTACAAGGTTAGATTACTACCTCATAGTGATGAATGGAAAGAGGAATTTGAAGAAGCAAGAAAACAACTGAAAGAAATTTTCGGGGATAACATAGACGATATACAACATGTAGGGAGCACTTCAATTAGTGGTATCTATGCAAAGCCGATACTTGATATTGCCGTAGTATTAAAATCATTTGAAAATATGAATGTAGATGGAATGAAAATAGCAGGTTATGATTATTGTGGAGCACAAAATGAAGAAAAAGATAGATATCTTTTTGTTTTAAGAGGTGAAGGACAAATATCATTAAGGCATATTCATTGCTACGAACCTAATAATCTTGATTTTTATTATGTGACACATTTCAGAGATTATCTAAATTCACACGAAGACTATGCAAAAGAATATAGTGATTTGAAGATATCTTTAGCAGAACAATACCCAGAAGACAGGTTTGCATATACAGATAAAAAAGAAGGTTTTATACGAATGATATATCAAAAAATAGACCCTGAAAAATACAATAGGAATGTAATTAAATAATCATAATTAGAAATTATTTCAAGACGGAATATTCCTATAAAACGTCATATAAGTAAGATATGATAAACTTATGAACCATTAAGTTCATACTCTTAATGTGAAGGGTGGTGTATATATGAAAAAAGTAAGTATATTTCTATCAATCATAATTTTTTTGTCATTAATGGCTATAGGATGTAATAAAGAAAAAATAGATAAGAGTAAAGAAGAAAATCATATAATAGAAAATTCTAAAAGTAAATCAGACAATGATATAAAACAAATTGCCTTTGAATCATTGAGTGACAATGAAAAAAATACAATTATAAATTGGATGGATGGAATAGTAGAAGTGTATAAGTCTACAACAGACCATATAGTAGGAAGTTCCATTGAGCCGATAAACATAAAGGATAAAGATACTTATAAAGTCACTTTTTGGACAAATAATGAAGAAACTTTAGGCCCAATAACTATGTATTTAGACAGAAATACTTATGAAGTTCTAGGTGTAGATTTAAGAGATTAGCAAACAATTTTCTTGTAAAATGCCATATTTGTAAATCAATGCACTGGTTTATATAAGACTGTAAGCTAATTCAATAAATATTAATTTAGGGAGGGGGATTTCAAATGAACATTGCTCTTTGGATTGCAATAGGCGCCGCTATTTTAGGTGCTATTGTTACTATTAGTATTAGTAACAATAATAAAAAGGATAAAAACAATGAAAAGACAAATTCCAATTTTTTATTGAGGTTTACATAATCTTTACTACAAAATTTTCTTATATATGGTCAATTTGCAATACAATTACGTATTAATTCATAAACTTGAAAGTAAGGTGTTCAGAATGAATATTTTTATAAAGTTCCTTATTCAATTAGTGACCTTTATAATTTTGCTTGTTATTATACATTTTGGAGCAATTCTTACTCATTTAAATATAAAAGATACTAATAGTGAAATAATACTGACACTAGTCATAATGGTAACATACGCCATCATCGAAGCCATCGTTAAATATATAGCTAAAAAGCTATTTAAAAGCAAGATGAAATTGGATTAACAGTATTTAGAGGGTAATTATGAAAAATACATTAATAGAAAGAAAAGAGGATTAATAATGGCTTTTTTTAAAGAACAAGAGTTATATAAGGTTGAAATTATAAAATCATGTCCATTAGCTAGGGGATTTTTTGACATAGTATTTTCTAGGCGTTATATGCCATCACCGGATTTTCTTAAAATTGGAAATATCGGCAGCATTCCAGTTGGTACTAAAGGGTGGGTAATAAAAAAATTCAATAAGTTATGGTTTTTTCCAGATGATAAACAAACTGGTATGGATTTATTTATACCAGCGAGCTGTGATAGATTTTTAATACCTTACTATAAAATTGAAAATTATTGTACTGAAATTTAAGGAGGGTGAATTACTTGGATATATTTTATTTAATTCTAATTTCCATCATGAGCTTTTTACTGCTGAGGGAATTATATTTTTTAGTGAGTAGCGGAAAAAGAATTATTAAGTTAGGAAAAAATAGACTTGTTTATATTCTATACCTCATAATGCTGATTATGTGGCTGATATTTCTTTTCTTTAATATAAAAGGTTATTTAAATTACAATAATGATACTTCTTATTATAAGCATTATATAGAGGAAATACTAAGTAATGTATTTTGGATAGAATTTTTAATTTTAAATCTCATAAAATCATTTATAGTCTCAGAAATAAGAGAAAATGGATTATATATTGATTCTAACTTTTATAAATGGTCTAAAGTTCAAAGTTATATTTGGACATCCTCCAATACAATACAATTTAAAGTAAAACCTCCTTTTAGAGCAAGTACGAAGTATGACTTTATAATAAAAGAAGATTTAAAATCAAAGGTGGATGAAACTGTACAAAAACATATTCACTTATAAACTTTTTGTGAGGTGGAAAAAATGATAATTGATGAAAAAAAAGTATTACAATCCTTTGAATTTTGGTGCAAAAAATTGCGTGTATCTCCATACTGGGATATTCGACTTGAATTTGTTGACGATTTTAACTGGAGAAAAACAGGAGACTTTAAGATCGACTGTGATGATAAAAAGGCAGTTCTACTTCTCAATAGAAATAATCCAAAGCAAGAAAATCTTGAAGAAGTAATTGTCCATGAGTTATTTCACTTAAAAATGTACCCACTTGACCAAGTCACAGAGTCTTTAATCACTGCTAATTTTAAAGAAGGAACTGCTGCTTATGATTTTGCATACAATCAATTCTTTATAACCTTGGAGCAAACAGTAGAAGAATTGACGAAATGTTACCTTCTTGAATTTGGTGATAATAAAGAACTTTCATATGGTAGGTGTAAAAATCAAAAATCCTATAATGAGCTTTTTGAAGGCTTGAAAAACCTTGAGTAATTTCAAAAATAGACAAACTTTTTTTCAAGACATCGTATTTGTAAATGATATAACTAAATAAGAATTAGAGAGGTAAAGCATATGGAATATAGAAAGCTGCAAATAAACGAAATTAATAGAAATTTATTTAAACAATTTGAACGTCATCAAAAAGTGACTCAATGCTTTAGAAAGGTAAATGGAGAGTGGATCGTTAAAGATGTGCCATTTATAGATCAGTGGAGTGAGGAAGACTATTGCCAACTAGTAGAATTGTTAAAAAACACATTAAAAACCGGTGGTATCGTATATGGTGCATTTTCTGAGAATACTTTAAAAGGATTTGCATCAGTAGAAAGTGTACTTATTGGGGAAATCCATGAGTATCTTGAACTTTCATGCATTCATGTGTCTGAAGATATGAGGGGCCACGGTATAGGAAAAAACCTTTTTCAGATGGCTACCCAATGGGCAAAAACTTATGGTGCAAAAAAATTATATATATCTGCACACTCTTCTGTGGAATCTCAGGCATTTTACAAGGCAATGGGATGTAATGAAGCATTGGAATATAGTGAAAAGCATGTTGAAAAAGAACCTTGTGACTGTCAGTTAGAATATGTTCTTTAATGTGATGGTTATGCTTCAATCATCTAGTATGCAGGATTCTTTTATAAAGTCGTGAATTAAGGAGAAACTCAATGCTGTCCAATCTTATTAAAAAATTAAGTCAACGAACTCATAACATCATTGGAGCAATATTAAGCATACTGATAATAACAGCAATTGCTTCAATGTTGGCTTGCATAATTTTTGCTGTTATTGGAAAGCTCTCCAAGCTTTCTTTTATGACATCCTTGGCTGGATTTTGCTTTTTAATATTTCGTGTAATAGCAGTAATACTTGCTCCTGTTATTATTATCATATTAACTAGTTTTATCATAGATGCATTTATACGTGATGGATTTAAGAAATTGCTTATAAGGATCCTTAAGAATTTTACTGTAGCGTTTATTCTTACAATGTTTTTCAATTTTATTAAGTACAAAAATCTTGAATGGATTAAATCAATTTTATATGCCATGCTGATAACACTTTTACTGTTTTCTAAAACTGAAGTTGATTTATTTATTGAAGAAAAAGAGAGAGAGCAGTCCTCATCTGCTTTATCCAATGAAGAATTTAAGACAACTCAATAAATAATAATTTGTATGATTTAATTGCCAACCAAAGGGGGGAGAAACAATGGAAATTATTAAATGTACCTTTGATAATGTACCTCTACTTGCAAAGTTAAACAAAGAGTTATATGAGGATGAAAATAATGATAACATACCTACAATTGATGTTTTAGAAGAAAGATTAAAAATATCTATGGAAAGTGGTTCTAGAGCGTTTCTATTCATGGAGAATTGTGAAATTGTCGGTTACGCACTAGTAAAAATTCAAACTTCTCCATACTATCTTTCACATTTTTTTATATGTAAAAATAAGAGAAGAAACCATCTTGGAACTATTGCATTTAATCAATTAATGAACACCTTAAATACCGATTCGATAGATTTGGATGTTTTCTGTTGGAATCACCGTGGACAAGAATTCTGGAAAAGTCTTGGTTTTAAAGAAAGATGTATAATTATGAGAAAATGTAAATAAAGAAATAAAACGTATCATTGGTAACCTACTGCAAAACCTCAAATATCTAAATTTTAGAGAGACATATGGATAAGAGTATTTAGTATAGAGCTTAAGAAGTCTACTTTATAAAATTTCGTACAACATAAACATAATGAAAAATGTAAAATGTTGTACGTCATACCATCATAATTTCCTAAACAAGCTTAAATTGTATCAGTCCCAAAGCACGAAGCAAAAAGGATGTCCTGCTGGGTCAACCAAAGTAATCCATTCGCCATCACCATATTGTTCTTCTGTAACTTTGGCCCCTAATTCTATTGCTTTTTTCGTAGCTGCTTCCATTTCATCTTTATCTGATACTCCAAAATCCAAATGGCTCATCATTTGTTGTTTTCCAACTTGCGAAGGCCATACTGGGGGAATATAATCCTCATCATATTGAAAGGCTATACACATACCTGTATCCTTTGACTGAATTCGCACAAAGGTATCTATGTTGTACACAACCGGCCATTTTAACAGCTGGCCATAAAAATCAAGTAATTGGGGGATATCTTTGCACTCTAAAACAACTGTTTTTAATCCTAACATTCATTATCCTCTCTTTCATGTTTTATAAATGACACCAAGGTTCTTTATTTCTTCATGAAGACCATTATAACCTCCATCTAGTTTATGGCTATATTGAATTAACCTTACTATACAATATTATCATTCTATTCCATACCTTAGAACAATAAATTTGTATTAAAAACTTCTCATTGTTTATAGCAACTGTCAAATTAGGTTATATTTATTCATAAAGTATAGATAACAATAACAATGTGATCTATTTTATTAAAAAAATATACAGACGAGGTGATAGCATGTCAGGCAATTCAAATAATATGGAAATATCTCCATATAGGACAATTGAAGTAGTCCCACATCAAACAGAGTGGAAGAAGGATTATGCTAATGAGGAAAAAAAGATAAAAAATGTATTTAAAGATGAACTCATAAATATTCACCATATAGGGAGTACATCCATTCCAGGAATATGCGCCAAACCTGTTATAGACATCATGGTAATTGTAAAGGACATATGCAAAGTAGATATGTTGAATAATGAAATGTTAACTATAGGCTATTTTTCAAAGGGTGAATATGGAATAAAGGGCCGAAGGTTCTTTGTAAAAGGACAGCATAATAGAACGCATAATGTTCATGTATATCAAGCAGGACACTATGAGATATTACGGCAATTGAATTTTAGGGATTATCTCATCGCACATCCAAATGAAGCAAAGAAATACGAAAACTTAAAGCAAGAACTATCAGAAAAGTTTAAGTTTGATATTGATAAATACAACGATGGCAAAGATTCATTTATAAAAGAAATTATTAATAAGGCAGACCAGTGGGCAAAAAATAAATAGATTTCAAATAAAGTAGCTTTTATTGAGATTTGGAAAAACATGTTTTACAATAAGTAGAAGCACTAAAAATATAGATATTATTGGGGGGGTTAAAATGATTATTGATAATAATCCAAAAGAAAAAGAAGCTATGGAAGCATTTCGTAAAGGAGAACGCACTCTTGGTTATAAGCTTCAAGATGAGTTTGTGGCAGAATTGAGAGAGAATATAGGGAAAGCAGACCACTGCAGCTGTGAAAAATCCTGTAAGTATCATGGTAAATGTGTAGAGTGTGTTGCTATACACAGAGCACATAGAGACCATCTTCCTAATTGTTTTAGAAGCATGATTAATGAAAGAATCGAAAAGCTTTCTGAGTTAACAGAACATAGTATTTTAGATGAAATAAAAAAATAATAGCGTAATAGAAAACCATAAAATTAAGGAGATAAGTTCATGAAAAGATATATTTTATTAGCAGGCATTGCAGCAATAACTTTAGTTATTAGCGGATGTACAAATAATAAAAATAGTATTGAAACTGTGAAAAATAACTCCACGGTTTCAACTGAAATTGCCTCAACTCAAGAGAAAAGTGATTTAAAGAAGCCCAATGAAGACGAAATCAAAGCTTTAGAAGCATCCTTTAAAGAAATAAAAGATTTAAAGAAGCCTGATATAGAAGTAGCTAGGGATTTTAAGGGATCTCTTGGGAATGGAAGTGTAATAATGCTTTCGAGAGATAATAGCAGCCCACAGGAAGTATATAATATATCAATGCTAGATAAGTTCCTAGATTCATTTAATAGCGGTAAAGAAGGCTATGTACGTGTAGTTAAAGGAACACTAAAGAGCGATGGTAAACTTTTGGTAAATAAACTTACTGAGTATGAAACTGATGGTAAGGTCATTAAAGAAACTGTATATGATACCTATGCAGATAAAAATAAATTCATACCAGGAAAGCCTACATATTCACCTAAGATGGCAAAGACTTATCCAGGCAACGGTATTAGATATGCTATTCTTGAAAGTAAAGATACTCCAGATAATATGGGAGCAACTGTAATTAGCTTTGATAAAAGTAGTATAAAAAATTAACATCAGAGGAAAATATGCTTTTCCTCTGATTATCAAGGTTATTTAAAAATTAAAAAGTTCCTTTAAGTCCAAAATGTTATCTATGAGCATATCAGCCTCATCTAATTCTCCCTTAGTTAAAAACCCATAGCTGCAGCCAATAGTGTAAATATTGTTTTTCTTTCCAGCTTCTATATCTTGCTTTCTATCCCCTATCATTAGCATTTCCTGAGGATATCTGTCTTTTATCTTCTTCAAAATCTCATATTTAGGTATAAAACCATATTCCTCTGAGCATGCCAATTCTTCAAAATACCTATCTAGATGAAATAATTTACTTTGGCAATCCCTATAGTACACCTTACAGTTGCTTATGAATACTAGATGAATTCCCTTAGCTTTAAGAAATGCAAGCACCTCTAGTGCTCCATCATAGAGCTTAGGCTTTCCCTGTTCAATTAAAGAGGTCATTTCCTCCCCAATAATATTGCTGCACTTTTCCCTAATTTCATCCTCAAGCCCTGGCATAAAGCTTCTCCACATATCACTAGGATTGAAGCCCAGCCAATAGCTTATATCCTTATCCGTCCAATTCTTCTCCTCTGCATAGCCATTCTCTACAAGATAGGCATATGCCTTTCTAAAAGCAGCAGCATATATCTTTATACTATTATGCAGAGTACCATCATAGTCAAAGAATATGGTTTTTATATTTTCAAAAGGAATCATTATGTGTACTCCTAGAATTGATTAAGCAGGTTTGCCATTTCAATAGCTGTAACTGCTGCATCATAACCCTTATTTCCAGACTTAGTTCCTGCTCTTTCTATAGCTTGCTCAATGTTATCAGTAGTTAGCACCCCAAATATTACAGGAACCTCAGTTTCTAGCGATACATTGGCAATACCCTTAGACACTTCACTGGATACATAATCAAAATGAGGTGTGGCTCCTCTAATTACAGCCCCCAGGCATATAACTGCATCATACTTTTTAGATTTAGCCATTTTCTTTGCAGCAAGTGGTATTTCAAAGGCTCCTGGAACCCAAGCTATTTCGATATCATTTTCTTCAACTCCATGGCGCTTTAGTGCGTCCATCGCACCACCTAAAAGCTTACTACCAATAAATTCATTGAATCTTCCTACAACAATTCCAAACTTTAAATCCTTCGCTACTAATTTACCTTCATACATTTTCATATTATCTTTTCCTCCTTCACTGGTTACACTGGATATCTTAACCGCGCCGATTCTCCTCGTCAGGTATCCGGGGTAATTTAGGCCTTTAACCCTGTAAATGCCCATTTAGGACATTTACCTCCTTAGAACTTAAGCATATGTCCCATTTTTTCTTGTTTTGTCTTCAAGTAGTACTCATTTCTTTCATTATGATTCATTTGTATAGGAACTCTTTCCACTATTTCAATTCCATAGCCAGTGAGCCCAGCTATTTTCTTAGGGTTATTTGTCATGAGCTTTACCTTTTTCACTCCTAAATCCACAAGAATTTGTGCTCCAATACCGTAGTCCCTAAGGTCTGCTGGAAATCCCAGAGCCAAATTTGCTTCTACTGTGTCCATTCCTTGATCCTGCAGTGCATAAGCTTTTATTTTATTTATAAGCCCTATTCCTCTGCCTTCCTGCCTCATATAGAGAAGTATTCCTCTACCTTCCTCTTCTATTCTTTTTAAGGCTGCAGCTAACTGTTCTCCGCAGTCACATCTTAAAGATCCAAAAGCATCTCCAGTTAAACATTCTGAATGAACCCTTATTAAAACAGACTTTCCATCTGACACATCGCCTTTAACTAAAGCTACATGATGTTCACCATTCAGGTTATTTTCATAGCCAATCATTCTAAATTCACCATATTTCGTAGGCAGCTTTGCTTCTGTAACCCTCTTTACATACATTTCCTTGCTCTTCCTATAGGCTATTAAATCAGCTATGGTAATAATCTTAAGGTCATGCTCCTTTACATATTCCATAAGCTGAGGCACTCTTGCCATGGTACCATCCTCATTCATAATTTCACATATAACCCCTGCAGGATAAAGTCCTGCAAGTTTTGCTAAATCCACTGCTGCTTCTGTATGCCCAGCCCTCTTTAGAACTCCTCCTTCTCTTGCTTCAAGAGGAAATACATGACCTGGTCTTCTAAAATCTGAAGGCTCAGCATCTTTGTCTATAACCTGCAGTATAGTCATAGCTCTTTCATAAGCAGAAATACCTGTAGTTGCTTCAAGTGCATCTATTGAAACTGTAAAAGCAGTTCCATGAGAATCTGTATTTTGAGTTACCATTGGTCTAATATCCAGCTCTTTAAGCCTTTCACCAATGGTAGGCATACAAATAAGTCCCCTGCCATACTTAGCCATAAAATTTATGGCTTCAGCACTAACTTTTTCTGCTGCCATTAAAAGATCCCCTTCATTTTCTCTGTCTTCATCATCTACTACAACAACTATCTTTCCTGCCTTGATATCTTCAATTGCTTCTTCAATGCCGTTAAATTTAAACATTTTTTCCCTCCTTATCAGTGGTCACACGAGATAACCATTCTTGCCCATTCTCATGGTCAGGTTACCCGTAAAACTAACCTCTCTATGCAAACCCATTTTCACTAAGAAAATTTAAATCTATACCTCTTTTTACAGGTGTCTCATCCTTAGCTCCTAAAAGTTTTTCAACATACTTCCCTATGATGTCGCATTCTAAATTTACTACATCATTGATTTTCTTTTTAAGAAGTGTTGTCATTTCCTTTGTATGTGGAATAATCGAAACCTTAAACACCTCATCATCTACATAAGCTACTGTTAAGCTTACCCCATCTATTGCAATGGAGCCCTTTTCAACTATGTACCTTAAAAGCTCAGAGGAAGCTGCAATAGTTATCCATACTGCATTATCTTCTTTCTCATAGGCGATAATCTCACCAGTGCCATCAATATGTCCGCTTACCATATGTCCACCTAATCTGTCTCCTAGACTTAATGCCCTTTCTAGGTTCACCTCTGATCCACTTGAAAGCCTTCCTAAATTACTCCTTCTCATGGTTTCAGCCATTACATCCACAGTAAATCTTTCTCTGCCAAAGGAGGTAACAGTAAGACATACTCCATTAGTGCAAATGCTGTCTCCTAATCTTACTCCCTCTAGAACCCTGTGAGCTCTAATTGTTATTTCAGCTGATTTTGCAGCCTTAACTACAGCTTCAACCTTTCCTATTTCTTCTATCAAACCTGTAAACATAGTTACTAATTCTCCCTTTTAATATATCCCTCTATCATTATGTCATCTTCAAAACGATGAACTTCTATAGCTTGAAGACGTATTGCATCAGCCATATATGCCCTTCCAGCTCCACCAACTGGTGTTTTTGCAGCTTCACCACCAATAATCTTAGGTGCTACAAAGGCATTTACCTTATCCACAATACCAGCCTCTAATGCTGCATAGTTTATTTTGCTTCCACCTTCCAAAAGTATGCTATCTATCTTCCTTTCTCCTAGAGTCTTCATTAAAAATGCTAAATCAACTCCATTGTCTTTAAGTGGGGTTATAATAGCCTGTGCTCCTTTTTCTTCTAGAGCTTTTAGCTTATCCTTATCAGCTTTTTCAGTAGCCGCAATAATGGTAGGTGACTTAGATTCTAAATTTAATACTTTTGCTTCTAATGGAATCCTAGCACTGCTGTCTATAATTATCCTTGCTGCATCGCTCCCATTCTCAAGTCTTGTAGTTAACATAGGATCATCAGCAAGTACAGTACCTATACCTACCATAACTCCAGCAGCCCTATGTCTAAGTTCATGAACATATCTTCTTGAAGCCTCTCCAGTAATCCACTTGGAATCACCAGTATATGCTGCTATTTTTCCATCTAGGGTCATAGCTGTTTTCATTATGCAGAAGGGAAGCTTTGTTGTTATATATTTAAGGAATATTTCATTAAGCTTTTTCCCCTCTTCCTCCAACACTCCAGTGACTACCTCAATACCATTGTCTTCAAGTATTTTAATTCCCCTTCCTTCTACCAGTGGGTTAGGATCTTTTAAACCAATTATTACTCTTTTTATTCCCTTTTTAACTATTGCTTCTGCGCAAGGTGGAGTATTACCATAATGTGAACAGGGCTCTAAGGTAACGTACATATCCGCTCCCCTGACATCCTCCACAGCATTATTAAAAGCATTTATCTCTGCATGATGACTTCCATAAAGCTGATGATAGCCTTCACCAATAATCCTGCCCTCTTTAACAATAACTGCTCCAACCAGAGGATTAGGATTTGTATAACCTGTTCCCTTCCTTGCCAGCTCCAATGCTCTTTGCATATACTTGATATCCAACACAATCACCCCAATGTTTTATATAATTAATAAAGCCCTGAGAAATTATTCTCAGGGCTTAAAAGCACTAGTAACTTATTTAATAATATAACCTAAATAATTTATATTATTAAATATAAGCTAAGTTTTTATCTTCTTTCATCCAGACTTTACTGTCGGCCTCGGAGTTTCACCGAATCTGCCTTACGGCTCGCGGGCTATACCGCCGGTAGGGAATTACACCCTGCCCTGAAGATTTATTCAGTTTTGATAGGCTAATAATATCACTACAAAATACCTACGTCAACTATACGCTTATTATTTTTTATTGCATAGATCTATTCCTTTTCCTTAATTGTAAGGCTTGAAGCACTTCAGTGAATTGAAATTAATAGTTATAAAAAAAGGTGCATCAGCACCCTTTTCTTATAAAATTCTTATGGAAGCACATTGCCTGCTGCCCTATATATCTCATACCACTCTTGTCTTGTTAGTTCAACCTGTGAAGCTTTGCAAATATCCTTAAGACGCTTTTTATTTGTGGTACCTACAATTGGCTGAATTTTTGCAGGATGTCTTAAAATCCATGCTATTGCTATAGCTGAATTTGACACACCTTTAGCAGATGCAATTTCATTTATTTTATTATTTAATTCAGGAAACTTATCATTGTCTAAAAATGTACCCTCAAAAAATCCATATTGGAAAGGTGACCATGCCTGTATAGTTACATCCTTCAATCTGCAATACTCTAATACACTGCCATCTCTATCAATAGAAGCACCATTCTTCATATTTACATTAAGACCTGAATCAATCATTCCAGTGTTGGTTACACTCAGCTGAAGCTGATTAATAACAATTTTATTATTTAAATATTTATTTAATAGTTCAATTTGCATAGGATTATGGTTACTTACTCCAAAGTATCTAACCTTTCCGGATTTATGCAAAGCAGAAAAAGCCTCAGCAACTTCTTCTGGCTCCATTAGTGTATCTGGACGGTGAAGGAGAAGTACATCTATATACTCTGTTCTTAAACGCCTAAGACTTCCATCCACAGAACTCATAATATGTTCCTTTGAAAAATCATAGTATCCTTTTCTAATGCCGCACTTTGTCTGGATTAAAAACTTTTCTCTAACACTAGGACTCATATTAACAGCTTCCGCAAAGACTTCCTCAGATTTACCTCCACCATAAATATCTGCATGATCAAAAAAGTTAATATTCTCCTCTAGAGCTGTATTTATGAGCTCAGCTGCTTCATTAGCAGTTAAATTATTTATCCTCATGCATCCCATTACAATTTCAGAGGCACTTATTTTTCCCTCTGCAATATTTATCTTTTTCATAATTTGCACCTTCTTTATATCAGCTTTACTATCTTAATAATTATTATAATCTTTTTATTAAAGTAAAACTATAAAACCCCATAAAAAAACAGGATGCCTCAGCATCCCATTTTTATTAATAAAAGCAAACTACAGGCGTACCTACCTGAATATTATCGAATATAGCATTCGCCACAGCCGGTGGGCAGTTTACACAGCCATGAGAACCATTGGTCTTATATATATCCTTACCAAACTCCTGTCTCCAGTAAGCATCGTGAAGCCCAACCCCTCTTACAAATGGCATCCAGAAGGAAACTGGAGTTGCATAGTCCTCACCCTTCAGTGTTGCATTTCTTTGCTTAAGCTTTACACTATAAATACCTGTTGGAGTTCCGTTACCCTTACTTAAGTCTCCTGTAACAATATCCCCCTCTACTACAAGCGCACCATTTTTATAAAACCATAAATGCTGTTTTGTCATATCTACTTCAACATATGTATTGCCAATGTCATTGCTTATACTGCCAAAAGCAGTCTTTGAATATTTAGGTTCTCTTTCTACTACTTGTCCTTCTTTTATGGCCGCAAGTAAAGTTTGAACGTCATCATTAACACTAATTGCATAGCCATAATCTCCGCCACCAACAGCTATCATAGCACCAGATGATGTTTTAAAGTTTCTTGCCCTGCCTACAGTATTATACTTATTAGCAAGTCCTTGAACATACTCTCTAACTTTTTCCTCATCAATTTTAGCAGCAAAATCTTTATCTACATAAATCCACTGTTTTATTATAGAACCGTCTATTACTTCACTTTGTCCACCCAATTTATAAGTGGTTTTTGAAGTTATATACTTATTAAGCAGGTCTTTAGCCGCTACTAGCTTTTGGTCTTTAGAAGTATACTGTGGATTTATATACAGCTTTTCTGCTTCTAAATCTATTGAAGTTTCAAGCTTTTTAACTGAGTTTTCCACCTTAGAATATAAACCGTCTTTGTTAAGCTTAGTTCCCATAACTTCATTTTCAATAACATAGCCGTTATCAGTATATTTTATACCAGCATCCTTAGGCTCAACTATGTTTTTGCTATCAAGACAAGCTAGCTTATCAAATTGCTTTTTTAATAAATCTTTATCATATACAAGTTCTAATGATATATTTGTGTCCTTCTTATCAAAAAAAGCTGATATCCATTTATATCCCTTTTGCTTATCCTTAAGGTCTTGAACTGATTTGTCTGCATCATATTTCATTCCTATATCCGCAGCTTTAATCTGTTCAGTTTTTCCTTCTCTTTCCTTTAAGCTCAAGCTGTAATCTTTAAGCTGTGCTGCTACTTCAGTTTTTACCTTCTCTACAGTTTTACCAGATGCATTAATGCCATTAATTACAGAACCATAATAAAAATGATTCGTATAATATGCAGCTACTCCAAAGTAAATGATAAGTAGAGTACCAAGTAAAATGCTGCTTCCTATTATAACCTTTTTACGGTTAGGTTTTTTCTTTCTTGTACTTCTATCTGTTTCTATATTTCTCTCAGTTTCCGTAATAACGCCCCTCCTGTTCGAGTAAATCTTAGAATAATTCTATATTCCACTTCATTAAACAATAAAAAAATTCCATCTGCCAAACCTAGGCAGAAAAAAACTAGCGGCACCTTTGTAAGCAGCTAGTTAATATGCTAATAATAACTACGCATATAATATTATAAACCAACAATTTAAAATAATAAACATTGATTTACATTTTAATTCTCAATTATATGATCTTTTTCTAACTTTTTAATAAAAATTATACTGTTATATCCTTCTTATTATAAATTGCAAAGGAAGCCCCTACACATATAATCATTACTGCCAGCATTACAAATACATACTTAAGCTCTAGGGCGTTATTTGAAATTATCTTTGAAGAATCCACATAGCTAAAAAAACTTATATATTTAAAGGCAGGGGTTTAACATATTCCTTTTAAAACTAATGATGCATTATGTCCTCCAAATCCAAAGGAATTAGTCAAAGCATAGTTAAATTCTAAATTTTTACCTTCATTAGGTACGTAGTACAAATCACATTCTGGATCCGGAGTTTTATAATTTATTGTTGGAGGCAAAAATTTCTCTTTAACTGAAAATGCAGTTATAATAGCCTCCACAGCACCTGATGCTCCTAACAAGTGCGCTGTCATCGATTTTGTTGAGCTAATAGGAATCTCATATGCATATTGCCCAAACACAGACTTTACAGCAGCAGTTTCATTCTTATCATTTGGTTTTGTAGACGTCCCGTGGGCATTTATATATCCAATGCCAGAAGGTTTTATACCGGCATCTTCAATAGCAAGCTTCATACACCTAGCAGCACCTTCTCCTCCTTCAGCAGGCGCAGTTATATGATATGCATCATTTGTGCAGCCATAGCCAACTACCTCAGCCACGATATCTGCTCCTCTATTTAAAGCATGCTCAAGCTCCTCAAGTATAAGTACACCAGCACCTTCTCCTAGTACAAATCCACTTCTTTCTAAATCAAAGGGTCTACAGGCTGATGCAGGATCATTATTCGTTGTCATAGCTTTACTTGCACAAAAGCCCGCTAAGGTTAATCCTGTAATAGGTGCCTCAGCTCCTCCAGCAATCATAACATCTGCATCATTTCTTTGGATTACCTTAAATGCATCGCCAATAGAATTGGTTGATGAAGCGCAAGCTGTAACAGAGCACTCATTGAAGCCTTTAAATCCATATTTTATGGCTATAACCCCTGAGGCCATATTAGGAATCATCATTGGAACAAAAAATGGACTTACTCTGCGATAACCTTTTTCTATTAATTCACTATGCTGATTTACCATAGTTTCAATGCCGCCAATACCTGTGCCGATTATTACCCCTACTCTTTCTTTGTTTACCTTATCTAAATCCAACCTTGAATCTTCAATTGCCATTTGGGCAGATGCCAAAGCAAACTGCGCAAATCTATCCGTCCTTTTAACTTCTTTTTTATCAATAAAGTCATTTGGATTAAAGTCCTTTACCTCAGCTCCAACTTTAGTAGGTAATTCAGAAACATCTACTCTTTCAATCCTGTTTATTCCACATTTTCCACTCTTTATTGACTGCCAAAGCTTATTTGCACCAATTCCAAGGGATGTGACAGCCCCCATACCTGTAATAACTACTCTTCTTTTCATAAAGTCCTCCTACTTTCATATTAATAGTTACAGTTTAATTTTTTCAAATTTGCATAGCATTTACTTTAATTGATTTAATAGATATAATAAATTTGAAATGAATGAGTTTTACCTTTGAATATAATTTTAATAGATATTATCCATTAAAATGAACCAATATTGCTTTTTGATATAATAACTATTAATAGGATAAGGTGTTTAAAATATGAAAGACTTAAAAGAAGCTATAGTTTCAACTATAGATTATATTGAGAAAAATCTTTA
Organism: Clostridium omnivorum; assembly: GCF_026012015.1. Taxonomy (NCBI): domain Bacteria; kingdom Bacillati; phylum Bacillota; class Clostridia; order Eubacteriales; family Clostridiaceae; genus Clostridium; species Clostridium omnivorum. The sequence continues at coordinate 1,816,694 of NZ_BRXR01000001.1, forward strand.
TAATAAGATTTCTTTAGATGATATATCCAAGCATACTGGGATATCAAAATATTATCTACATAGAATTTTTAAATCTTTAACAGGAGAGTCTATTATTGAATATGTTCAATCACGAAAGCTAACAGCAAGTATTAGTGAACTTTTAAATACTAATATGAGAATTATAGATATTGCTTTAGATTATGGCTTTGACTATGAGCAGTCTTATATAAGAGCTTTCAAAAAGGCCTTTGGCTGTACCCCTCTAAAAGTGAGATCAGACCAAACCTCATTAAGTCTAGTTATTAAAGAAAAAATTAATACTAACGATATCTTGTCTCTGGGTAATTCGATTACTTATAACCCACATTTTGTATTTAGACAAAAGTTTAATTTAATCGGTATTAAGCATAAAATATTAAGTAAATCTGGTGATAAAACTGCAAATGCATATGGACGTGATTTCTTTTATAATTATAAGGATAAAATTAGTAGCACTATAAACCCACAGGTGTATTTTGGTTATACAGACTGGAGCAGTAATGGATTCATATATTACATTCCAAGTGTACAGGTGCATGATTTGACTAATATTCCCGAAGGAATGACAGGTATTTCTATACCAGCCCATAAGTACGTAGTATTTCGTTTTGTTGGCTTTTTTCGTCCTGATGATATTAATGGAAGACATGTAGGCCGTTTATTAGTTCAATTATATTCTAAATGGATTTTTAAATCAGGTTATAACTTCGCTGATACTTTTAGGTTTGAATATATTGATACCTCCATGTCAAAAGATAACTATTGCGAATTATATGTATATCAGCCAATAGTGGAGTGTTAAGTCCCAGTTTGAAAGAAATTAGGATAGGAGTGTGATCTCATGAGACTTCACAGGCTTTTAGGTATTATTATGCTAATTGATTCCAGAGGAATAATGAAAGCAAGAAATTTAGCAGAAATTCTTGAAACCTCCGAGAGAAGTATATATAGAGACATTGATATATTATGTGAAGCAGGTATTCCCATTACCTCAATTCCAGGTCCAAATGGAGGATATTCCTTTATGGAAGGCTATAAAATTAATTCTAATAGCCTAGGAAGTGAAGATGTAGTGAATTTACTTCTTTCCAGTATGGGCATTAGACCAGAAAATAATACAGGGGCCTCTGAGGAACTAAACAATGCCTTTATTAAGCTTGAAAGCTCTGTTTCTAAGGAGCATAGGCAGGAGATTGTTAGGGCTAAGGAAAGCTTTTTCGTTGATTCCGAGCCTTGGTGGGGCAAAAGGCATGAAAATCAATATGTGGATTTAATAAAAAAATCAGTACTTAATTTAAATAAATTAAAAATACATTATAAGAAATATACTGGCGAAGTATCAGAACGGGTTATAAGACCTTACGGTGTAGTAATAAAAAACTCCCAGTGGTATATGGTAGCCTTTTGTGAATTAAAAAATGAAATTAGAGTTTTTAAATGTGCTAGAGTAACAGATATTGAAGTGCTGGAGGAAAGCTTCATTATGCCAGACAGCTTTTATTTAAAAGACTTTTGGAAAAAGAGCAAGAAGCAATTTGTGACAAGAACAGTTTCTGAATCAGTTAGCAGCTCTTATCCTGTAAAGCTTAAATTTTACGAAGAAAAGAAAAAGCTGCTTGAAGGCTTTAATATCTGTTCCACCACTGAAGATAATGGATATTTTATTTATGATATAGATATGATAAGCTTTACCACAGCCTGTAATGTTATTTTCCCTATGAGTGATAGATTAGAGGTTTTAGACCCTACTGAACTAAGAGAATTTATTATAAATAAAAGCAAAAAAATATGTGATTTATATAAAATTAACTAAATCCCTGACACATTATTGGCAAGGATTGTTTGCTATACTTTATATATCAAATGTATGAAAGGTAGGTAAATAATTATGAGAGAGAAAATAGTTAATATTAAAGGTTTCAAGGCTGTAGGGCTAACTTACTTTGGAGACAATAACAATGGAGAAATTCCAAACATGTGGAATACCTTTAACAAGCTTTACAAGGATATAAAGCATAAGAGTGCTTCAATGCTTTGTTATGGAGTATGCGATGATATGCCGGACTCTGAAGGTAAGTTCCACTATACAGCTTGTGCAGAAGTAGACAGCTTTGAGGATATTCCAGAAGGAATGACAACAGTAGTTGTGCCAGAAGGAAAATATGTTGTGTACACCTTTGTTGGTGCTTTAAAAGACTTAGGTGAATTTTATGATAATATATTCAGTAAATGGATACCAGCCGCTGAGTATGAACTAGATTATAGACCTCAGCTCGAGTTATACGATGATAGATTTATGAACAATGGAGAGTTTGATGTATACATTCCTATTAAATAAGACAATAGCCCTTAGCACGCGCTAGGGGCTTATCTCTTAATAGTAACAAACAATAGGGGTACCTATCTCAATATTATTATATACAGTCTTGGCTACATCATAAGGGCAATTTACACAACCATGGGAGCCATTTGTCTTATATATACTTCCTCCAAATTCACCATATCTCCAGCTGGCATCATGCATTCCAATTCCTCCATTAAAAGGCATCCAATAATCAACTGGAGCTGCATATCCCTGTCCTTTTAGCACAGCATCCCTTTCCTTATACTTTAAACTATAAATACCTGATGGTGTTGCATGCCCACTGCTTAGGTTTCCAGTTACCACATTACCCTGTACTACAAGGGAACCATTTTTATAAAACCATAGATGTTGTCTTGATATGTCTATCTCAACATAGGTATTCCCTACATCATTACTGCCGCTAGCAAAAGCTGTTTGAGCATACTTAGGTTCTCTTGTTGCAGCCTGCCCTTCCTTTATAGCTGCAGCTAGATATTCTAATTCTTTGTCAACGCTAATTGCAGATCCATAATCTCCCCCACTAACATTTATTGTAGTTCCTGAAGATGTATGGAAGCTTCTTATCTTGCCAATAGTATTATACTTGCTGGCAAGTCCCTGTACATAGGCCTTAATTTTTCCTTCATCAACCTTAACTTTAAAATTTTCATCAAGATAAATCCACTTATTTATTATAGAGTTATCTATAGTTTCCTTTTGCATTCCAAAATTATAGGTGATTTTCGAAGCTATGTATTTATTTAGCTGATTTTTAGCTTCTATAAGCTTTTCAGATTTAGAAGTATACTGAGGTTTTATATAGCAATCGATTGTTTCCATGTCCACTATAGTTTCCTCTTTTATAATTGCATTTTCTACCTTTGCATATAAAACATCCTTATTAATCTTAGTGCCATTAACCTCATCTACAATGACATAGCCGTTATCATTATATTTGATACTAGCATTCTTAGGTTCAATTACGTTTTTGCTGTCAAAGCAAGAAAGCTTGTCAAATTGCTTTTTTAATAATTCCTTATCATAGGTAAGTTTTAATGTGATGGCGTTATCCTCCTTACTAAAAAAAGCTGAAATCCACTTAAAGCCGTTTTGCCTATCTTTTAATGCCCCAACCTCCTTATCGGAATCATATTTCATTCCAATATCTACTGCTTTGATTTGTTCAGTTTTTCCTCCTCTCTCCTTTAAACTTAAGCTGTAATCTTTAAGCTGCGCCTCTACTTCACTTTTTACTTCCTCTACAGTTTTACCTGAAGCACTAATACAATTAACTACAGAACCATAATAAAAATGATTCATATAGTATATAGCTGCTCCAAAATAGATCACAAGGAGAACACCAAGTGCAATAATAAGCCCCATTACAACCTTTTTCCCTTTAGGTTTTTTCTTTTCTGTAATTTTCTCTGTCTCCGTAAAACCGCCCCCTCATGCAAGCAAATTAAAGTTAATTCACTTCCTTTAAAAAATTCTATATTCCATTGTATGAGAGAACCTTTAGATTTAAAACCAAAGAACTTTAATAGAAAAAAACTAGCAGCTTTTTTATCAGCTGTTAGTTTATATTCTAAGAATTAAAGTTTTTTTATTTTAATCAAAGTTTAAGACTTTATACTTTTTCCTCCCACCAACCAAAAGCCAATCTAGTCTGCACTTTCTCCTTTCCAGGGGATAGAAAAAATAAGACAAAGGAACTTCCAGGCGGAATGATATACATGCCTTGAAAATCGTGCTTTGTAAGTGTTTCGTTTGGTTCCACCCTTCTCACAAAGGTATATGTGCCGCCTGTAGGCGCTTTTTTTACAAAATCTGCACTCTGTATTTTTACCATAGGCATTGGTGGTGGAATAATTGACTGATTCCCAGCAGCAAAGTGTCTTGATAATTTTCCTTCTCCAGGTAGTACGCTGCTAAGCCAACCTTCTGCAGTCAAAGGCTTATCATAGAAGTTGGAAATGGTATAGGCATTTAAAAACATATTAACATTTGAATCTGCGGGATTTATTAATCCTCCCCAGGCGTTATATCCGCCTCCAAAAGTTATCATATTAGTTTGGCCTAGAAAGTATTTACCTTGGTAAGAATGATATACAGCATCAGACAGTACAATAACCTCTTGAGGATGTTTTTCTTTTCTCATTGCATTAGAGCTCATAATTTACCTCCTCTAGAATATCTATTGTCCTCCACATCAGATTTTTCCTCCCACCAAGTCAAAACAATGGTTCCCTTGATATTTCCTGAGTCCAATGCCTTTAATAGTATTGAAAAGGAGCCTCCTGGGCCAATAATTATAGAACCCTGATGAGAATCACTTACCAAGGTTGAATTCGGAGCAACAATTCTGCCGAAGATATTCACACCATTTTTTAAGGGTTCATTTATATTATCCGCATATTTCATTATGGCTTTTGGCTTTGGGGGTGGTATAATACCCTGATTTGACGGGGTAACAGTTGTAGCTTCTATTGACTTCCTTGGCTCCTTTGCATTTAGCCATATCTCTCCAATAAAGCTTTCAGTTGAAAAGTTAGTAATAGTAAAAATATCAAAATACAAATTTACACCTGAATCAATTGGGTTTACTATTCCGCCCCAAGCACTAAGCCCATCCCCAAAATCAAGCATCCCTGTTTGTCCGATAAAATATCTTCCAAGCATAGAATTAAATGCTGGACTGGTTATATCAACTACTTCAATTGGCCTTTCTTTCATTCTTTTAGGCATCTTTTCCCTCCAAATTACAATATCTCATATTGGCATAATATGAGATACTTAAGGGATTTGTTCCACTAGTTAAATTCATTAAGCAGCGTTAAAACAAATGGTCTATACAGATTTTATATTCTTTTTAGAAATTCACTAAAATAACCATAAAACTCTTCCTTGTTTGCAAGCTGCACATTATGATCTGGATGGGACATTTCATATGCAATGCAATTTGGAAGCAAGGACTGCATTTTAATATAATCTTCGTCTGGTACACCTTCATGGCTGCTGGATCTTATTAATAAAGCAAGACACTTTATTCTAGGCAATAAATAGAACCACTCCTTATAATATACAGTACCAATAGCCTTAGCCTGAGGACTAAACAGCATGTCATAGCCTTCAACAGTCTCTATCAAGCTGTTCATAAAATATTGATATTCTAAAGCTGAAACTGAAACCTCCTTAATGAAACTCATTGCTTCATTTAGTGTGGCAAATGGTAATGGCCAATCCTTTGTAAGCCAACTTCTTTCCCCTTCTGCTTTTTTAGATTCCGCAGCTGACATGTCCAGTATTGCTACTGCGTTTACATAACTAGGATATACCGCAGCTAAATATCCAGCTACAGCCCCTCCCATAGAATGCCCTACCAAAATCACTGAATGGATATCTAAATAATTTAATAGTTCAATCACATCCTCAGCCATTTCTTTAGCAGTGTATTCAGCTTCAGGCTTGCTGCTAAGCCCATGTCCTCTCTGATCTGGTGCAATAATTCTATACTGTTTTCCATAGTGCTTTATAAAATCCTGCCAGGTTTCTGCCCTCCCCCATCTTCCATGCAGACAAAGTATTACTGGTCCTTCAGTTTTCGTATCAAAGTAAAACATGTCAATACTCTTAAGCTTTGCAATACTTCTGTAAATTTTCACTGTTTCCATGCTATTTCCCTCCATTTATTTTAATTTGATTTAAAAAATCCTCTTGTTACACTTACTTGTACTTTCAGCAAAATGATATGATATCAAACAGTTTTATATCAAACTATATTATTAAAAAAATTTAAAAGTTATTTTTTATTTTTATTAAGGTTTTTATAAGCTCCTCCTTTTCGCTTTTTGAAATGCCCTCATACACTGTAGACAATAGCTTTTGTGATATTTCATCAAACATAGGTTTTAGTGCTCTGCCCTTTTCAGTTAAGGTCACAAACACCACCCGGTTATCTTCCGTATCCCTTGTTTTCAGAGCATATCCTTGCTTTATTAATTTGTCTACAAGTGCAGTTACCGTTGACTTATCCTTATCTATCTTCTCTGCAAGCTCCTTCATAGTTAGCTTTTCAATTTTTAAGAGTGCAAGAAGAATGTCTCCATGAGATGTTGCAAGTCCTTCTACTCCAAAGCTCTCCATCTCACTTTCAATGAGCCTATTAGCACAATCTCTTACTTTTGAAATTAATGATATTATATCTCTTGCTTCCATGCCTCAATTATAGTTTTATATCAAACCATTGTCAAGTAGTTTCAGACAGAATAAAAGGGAATCTCAGTGACTTAGAGATTCCCAACTTAATTACTTATATACAATTTTTCTAATAGTTTCTGTGGAAAGTCCATATTCCTCTGCCAAGTCGTCAATAGATATTTTCTTAAAGAACTTATTTCTTATTTCTTCATTTCTTTCCGTAAAATAAGTTCTTGCACCCGAACCTTCTCCCCACTTTTTTCGCTCTTTGCTTTTAGGAATGTATAACGCTTCTCCTTCAATATATTTTTGAATTTCATGCAGCAGCTCATCCGGTAGAATATCAAATGCATTTTTATACTTCATAATTCCTACCTTGCCTTATCTGTTCTTCTTCAAAAACTCTTCAATGTTATCATAAGCATCAATTACTATTCCGTGTTCCTCAATTACAGCTACAATACGTTCTTCAAGTTTCTTTGCTCTATTGTAAAATGGTGTTAAGTCATCAGCACCATAAGCACTTAATAAATCTAATTCTTCTAGACCAAATTCTTCTTTTATGATATCTAATTCATATTGAAGCATACATCCCCACATAAAGACTCTTACTGAATCCTTCTTTTCACAATGTACATAAATTCTACGCCAAGTATAGCATAGCTCCTGATACCAATCTGCTAAATTTTTAAAATTAGCCTCTGGTTTGCTTTTTACTGTGTTATCCTTCTTTTCTTTAATAAATTGTCTTGTTGTATTAATAATTTCGTAGCATAACTGCTTTATTTCCTCTACACCATCTGCATGAATGATTTTTTCATACAATGTAATAAATTCAGCTGGTATCTCTTTCATTGTTCTTAACTCTTCCATTTGGTAAATCTGCGTAGTCTTAAAATAGGTATGATTTAAATCTGCTACTGCCACTGCTAAATAATCTATTATATATCCGCTTGCTTTTCTAATGTTGCATATAGAATTTTCAAATACCATCGTCTGATATATCTGCATAGCTATATTTAAATGTTCTAAGGACTTCTTATACATAAATTCAGCATTACTTAGATTTTTCTTCAATCTTTTTTGAAGCTGTTCAAATCTCTCTTTACATGCTTCATCTTTTGCGTAGAGAATCCTTGCATCTGCCAAAGAGGTGGTATTATATTCTTTAACTTCTGCAAAACTTTCCATCCTGTTCCATGAAATTGGATATAAATCATATCCTTTCCCATCAATAATAAAGGTTTTTGATAGGTTATATGCATGTTCAGTTTCTGGAATGAAAAAGCTTAATGCATATTCTCCCTTATCTTCTTCCAGCCTTAAAGTATCATGCGCTAGCAGCAGACTAATTTCTCCTTGATATTCTTTATTGATTTTATCTATAGCCCACTTAGTTAGTTCCTCATTTATATTTTTCATAATTTAATTGCCCCCAATTTTATGATTTTTCAGTGCACTGTTTGATTACAATTAAATTATACATGGCTTAAGGAATCCACTTCAATGCCTCTTTCTATTATAATAATTCTTTACCTAGTTCAAAGTCTATTTCATTATGCTTTGCCCTCCAGAGTATTGCAGGCATTGGCAATGTTTGCTGGAGACTGTACCCTATGTAGCATAAATGCAAATACTAGCCCAATTAGAAGCGCTGGTATAAATTCCAGGGAATTGAATGAACTTGTTCTTACAATACCGCTGTGTACTGCATCTGAAAGAAAGGTGTAAACCCAATGAAATAATACTGCTGTAAACAAATTTTGATTTGTTTTTATATAGACATAAGTATAGATAAAACAGCTGCTAGTAACAGATATCATAAAGGTAAGAAATGAAAGATGATGCTCATACTGATTAGTGCCTACTGTGTAAAACAATGGCAAGTGCCATAAGGACCAAATTAGCCCAATCACTAAACTTGCTGCGTTAGGATTTACAACTCTTAATAGCCTTTTTAAAGCAAAGCCTCTCCAACCATATTCCTCAGAGAGTGGACCCAATATAAACAATGGAATAATAGTAGGTAGTAAGTTTAGAAATATAGAATAATTAAAGTTGCCACCCAAAACTGTATAAATAACAATCCAAGATGCAGCAAAACAAGCTGCAGTTAATATTATGACAGCAACCCACTTTAAGCCGATTTTAACTTGGAATGCTTCTTTAATAAATTGCTTGGCCTGTCTTTTACCTTGAAAAATAGCAGTAAGTACTATTCCTGTTATGGAAGGCACAAAGCCTCCAATCATGGCTAATATAATTGCCCAAGCTGGCCCAACTGCACCTCTTTTAAACCCCATAGTTGGAACTTTGAATAAAGCAATTGGTCCCCAAAACACAAATAAGCTTAAGAATATAGTAACTACGAAAAATATTGTAACCTCTCTTAAATCCTTACTTTTCATACATAGCCCCCTAAATTATTTTTAAAAATACATAATTTAAGATTATTTACCCCCTAACATATGCAAAACTGAATTTGATATAAGCTTAAAAAGCTTTATAACATCAATGCTATTTTCATTACTACCATAACATTTTTGTAAAACAGCTTTATTAACTACACCATCAATTGTGGTAATAATATAAGAAAAGATATCCTCCAGCGGAAAGATTGCTTTAAGCTCTCCCTTATTTACTCCTTCCGTTATCACTTTGAAAAGTGTACTCATAAGATATTGGCCATTTTCCTGTTCTGTAAGACTATTTTTAAACTTAACTGACTTCTCAGGATGATTGGATAAATATACAGTAAGCTCAAATTGAAATTTTCCAAGTGTATCTGGACTATCATTAATATAGTTTGCCAAGAAATTAAATAGCTCCTTAATTACACCTTCTGCAGCATCTATACTTGTTACAATCTCATCAATTTTATGCTTATAGTTATTTTTAGCCGTCTCTCTATTAATTAAGGCTATAATAACCTCATCAATATCACTAAAATATCTGTATATCCCTCCTTTACTTATACCAGCTTCCTTTATAACATCAAGCATAGTCATCTCATATAATGGTTTTTGCTTAAATATCATAAAGGCAGCATCTAATATTTCATTTTTCTTTTTATTAATATAATCATCATTTACTTTCGGCATTAGCTTTTCTCCTTTGCTAAAATGAGATATGTCTCATTTTTATATTTCTATCTTACTACTGATAAAAGTTAATGTCAATACTAAAATGAGAGTGTTCTCATCTTAATAAACATATATTATTGCTGCATCGTATTTTATTTAATAATCATAAATTAACATAAAAACTAGCAGCTTTTATAAAACTGCTAGTTTTTCACTTTGAATGTGGCTTTTATAGATTTTATTTTTCTAGAGCTCATTAAGAAGCATTTTTACTTCATTAACAGCATAATCTAAATCCTCTTTCTCCAGTATTCTAAAATATAGACTTCTTAGAAATGTCTTCATATTAACTCTTAAGCGCCAATATTCCCGCTTCTTTTTATCATTAGGCTTTTCAATTTTAAATCCTTGCAGCCAGTGAATTATTTGAGAATTACTAAGCATTTTTCTGTTAATAGCGCTTTCCACAGCCGTAACCATTCTCTCATCCTCTTCATCAACGTAAACATAATAATCAATACATACCTTAGCTTTTATAGAATTTAACACATCCATTAAATCTTCTGTATTAAAGCAGCTGCATTGAATTAATTCGTCTAAAGCATCTGCTGTGTGTGCTGCTGAATGTGCCCAACCTTTAATATCAACGTATCCTCTAACATCTCGTTCAGTAAGCATATATTGCATAAGCTTATCTTTCACCTCATACAACTCTTTTTCTGATAAAATGCCTATCTCTCTATGTTTATATAAAATTAGAGCAACTATTAACACTGAAAAGGTTCTTGTAAAAATAGCATCCTCATCTTCATCCTGTAATTTATAAAAAAGATGTGTTTTATCCAAACAAATATTCAACAAGCACTTAAGCTGTTCAACGGTAAATCTGTCTTCAATGATAAAATGATAAAATGTTGTATATATTAAATCATCTCTAAACTCAGAATCCAAAGAGCCTAAGTTGTCCGTCATTTGAAGTGCTACTTTAAAATAGTGATCTTTATTTTCTAATAAGTAGTTATTAGCTTTTATTTTAATTAGTTTTTCTTTTAGTATACTTTTTTCTCCCATTATTTCGTCCCCCAATACCTTATTTTAAATACCCCTATTCCATTATATTACAAAACAGAAACACTTCACACTACTCAGCTTATGGTTTTTCCCATATAAACCACTAAAAAATCTCATCTCCCTTTATTTTTATAATCAGAATCTCTTGGCAGACTAAATAAGAAGTATTTCAATAATTTAAAAAGCAAAAAAGGTGCTCCCTCCTCTGAAGGTCAGCACCTTTTCTTATTATCTTTATTTATTGTATTTCTCTGCTTAGCCACTTCAATATATCTTCATATACTACCTTATTATTGGTCTCATTAAGTATTTCATGTCTACAGCCTTGATATAGTTTCATCTGCACATTTTTAATATCCAATCCTTTATAAATTTCATAAAGGGTTTTTACAAGCTTCCCATAACCCCCTACAGGATCCTCCTGTCCAGATATTACGAATATTGGAAGTGTCTTTGTAATTAAGGCTAATCTGTCTTTTTTATAGAGACTTTTGAAGGCTTTCATAAGATAATAGAAAAAGCCTATAGTAAATATGGTACCGCAATAAGGGTCATCTTCATATTTTTGAACCTGCTTTAGGTCAGTACTAAGCCATGCAAAGTTATGTCCGTCAGCTTTAAATCTCTTATTAAAATTTCCAAAGCTTAGTTTATCCATTAGCTTACTCTGTTTCTTCTCCCCATGAATAAGCCTTTGCACTGAAGTAATTAATCTACCTGCATATACTTGTGGACCCTTTTGTGCAGCTGAGCCTGATAAAATAACTCCATCCAGCGTATTTCCATAGCGGATGATATATTCCTGAGCTAGAAAGGAGCCGAAGCTGTGACCCAATAAAAACATTGGTAATTCAGGATGCTCCGCCTTCATTTGCTGGAAAATAAGGTTTTTATCTTCTATAATAGCATTAAAACCATCTTCTCCAATATCCCCCAACTTTTCTACAGAACCAGCAGTTTTTCCATGTCCCCTATGATCTGATGCATAGACAATAAAACCATTAGAGTTAAGATACTCTGCAAAATCTTTATACCTGCCTGCATGTTCAGCCATACCATGAAAAATCTGTACCATAGCCTTAGGCTTTTGAACCTTGTCCCAGCAATAAACATACAGCTTCTTGCCATCCTTTGCCTTGATGCATTCTTTCATAACTATCTTGCTCCTCTTCCCTTAACAGCTAGTTCTACTACCTTATAGGCCCCATTATAAATTCCTATACTATTAGCCTTTAATATATTCTGCGTAAGCATAGTTAATATTTCATCTCCGTTTAGCATAAGGTCAAGCATTTGAAGAGCTCTTCCTATTTCATCACATTCAATAGTTCCGTCCCCTACTTCTGCTGCTCTTATAGCCCCCCAAGCTTCATGTCCCCCTACACGCTTAATCATAAGCTTAGGTATTGGATAAAATGCTAGTTCACTAGGTTTTGTAACTAATATGTCCGTTGATCTCATTAAAAGGTTTGATGCATATACTGCTGCAAATATCTCCTCATTATAAAATGCATGCACTCCTTTTACTTCACCTTCTACTGCACTTTCTGCAAAATCACAAGTCTTCTTCCAATCATCAAAGTATTTTTCTGAAACCGAGTCAAGCTCAGGAATTTCCTTGCATAGGCCTTCCCATACAACCTTGTGATCTCCAACATTAATATATAATACCGCCTTATTTTCCTTTACAAGTGGAAGAATCTTTTGTATAAGCTTTACGAAAATTTCCTTTTGAGCACCAGCTCCACCAACAGTTAAAAGAATTCTCTTGGGCTTTTTATCTTTAATTCTCTTAAGTCTATTTTCACAATCCTTCTCTAGATTATGAACTAGCTCATGGTCAATGTAGTGCCCTACCTCTACCAAATCCCCATCAGGTATTGGATTTAAAATATTCTTTCCATCCATTCCTCTCAAAGTCTTATATCCTAAATATGAGGAAGGTGTCTGTACTGTATGAATTGATCCCTCAGATAAATGCAGTGCCATTGGCCAGTTGTCAGGAATTGCATTTACAACCTTTGTAAGACCTGCATGCACCGCAGCTTGTGCAGGCCATACATGAGTTGCGACAAAAGGAATATCCTTAGGAAGCTCTCTATATACTGGTGTCATTAACTCTGATACCTTTTGATCTGAAGAATTATAAGTAAGTTTTCTAAAGCCCTCAGAATTTAAAGGCTCCCAAAAGTATTTGTTAAAAAGTGAATACTTCTGCGACCACCTGGAACCCATAGAATACATAGAATTTAAATGGTCTATAACCTTTCCCCCTGTGGTTTGTTTAAAGGAATTTAAATCAAACCAATAAGGAGTATACCCCATGGCATGTGCTGCTGAAGCCATAGCCATAGAAATTCTATAGTGCCCAAAGCCCATTCTAATATTGCCTATTACAATTCCTTTTTCTCTATCTATTGGCTCACTCGTATCTCCAATTACTATATTTTTTACACCTAAAAAGGAGCCTATAGTATCATTATCCTTTACTGAAAGATGATATAAAGTATTAGAATCATCTCCAAACTTTTTCATATGCTTCTTTTTAGCCTTAACTGCTTTATTATATGCCTTTTCAGAAATCTCATTTCCGAAAATAACCTTTGCACGATCCATTATATTTCCCCCTACATTCTTACGCTACTATTACTTGCGTTTACAAACTTGTTAAATTTGCTGGAGAATACTACTATAGCTGCTATAAACATAATTACTGCAGCAACAGGGAAGAAGTACTTAAAGCCTGCAGTATCAAGTATCCATCCCATTACAAGAGTGGCTATCCATTGGCTTAATGAAATAAATAGATTCATTATACCCATAAACTCCCCTAATCTTTCTGGTGGAACTATTTCCGCTAAAATTGCGTATATAGTTACTTGAATACAAATAAAGCCGATTCCTATTAATGAAAGTAATAAATATAAACTTAAAACACTTGTTGCAAAAGCAGCTAAACCAAGTCCTACTGTAAAAATTACAGTTCCAGCAAGTAAAACTACTTTTCTGTTTATTTTATCTGATACAATACCAGCTGGTACCGCAAATAGAGCTCCTACAATAGTTAAAACAAATAGTCCATTGCTTGCTGTAGCATTTGAAAAGTTCAGCTGTTGTGCACAATACTTAACAAAGTAAGGTGTAATACATCCGTAGCTTAAGAATATAAAAAACACTGATGCAAAAAGCATTAAAACTGAAGGATATTTAATAAAATCAAAGGAAATCTTAGTAGGCTTAGTGTACTTTTCTTTATTTTCTTTAATTGGCAGGGTACCTATCATAACTGATATAATTCCTAAAACCGCTGCAGCTAGGAAAGGAAAACTGTGATTCTTGTCCCAAAGCATTGGTCCTGTAACCAAAATAACTCCGCTGCCTAATACGCTTATAATCTTTGAAAATCCATTAGCCAAGCCTAATTGATTGTCATCTACAACTTCTGGAATTAATGTATAATATGGTCCTTGGAAGAAATTCAAACTAAAGTAAAATAAAAAGGCACACACAAACATAAGCACATAACTTTTTGAAAAAGGCAATATCATGATAAATATTGCTGCTATAATTGCTCCACCTAAAATAAAAGGTTTTCTTTTACCCATCTTAAAGTTACTTCTATCACTTATTATTCCAGCTAGATATTGAACAAAAATTCCTGTGAACGCCCCCATTGAAACCAATAATCCTAGCATCCTATTGCTGTCAGTTACAGTACCTACCAGCATAGGTATTAGAGACATGTTCATAGCCCATAAGAGACCTACACTTAAATTAGGAATTCCCACTACATAAGGAACAAACTTTTTTTTCATATTATTTTTACCCCCATTAATAAAATACGGTACTTTTTAATTTATGCCGATATATGATAGTTAAACTATCACCTTAATATATATTATATCATTTTCAGTTTTCATGTCAATAAACGTTTTCAGTTTTTACAAAGCATTTTCTATAAATTTCCTTATAATTAAAATAAAAATACCCCGTAGATAGATTATTCATCACTTAGATGAATTAGAAACCTATTTACGAGGCACTCCATATTTACATAAGCTTAAAAGCTCATACTTTATTCAGCTTTTATTTTTCTATATTCAGAGGGCGAATATACCATATGCTTTTTAAACATTCTTCCAAAATGAGTTATGTCATTAAAGCCTACCCTATAAGCTATTTCAGATATTGAAAGCATAGTATCCCTGAGCATTATTGCTGCCATCCTTACTCTCAATTTAATCAGATATTCCATAACTGACATACCAGTACAGTGGCTAAATTTATCTGTAAGCGTTGTCCTGTTCATATGAAACTCTTCTGTTAACTCTTCAATAGTAATTTTTCTTTCATAATGAGTATGCAAATATAAAATAATTTCATTAACTTCATTTGTGCTCTTCATAACTTCAAATTTAGTTTCATTTTCAGAATCAGTATATATATACTGAAGCAAAAATAAAACTTCTAAAAAGAAAGATCTACTTCTACATCTCCAAAAGTTACTATTAAGTGTGGTTATTTCTTCATCTAAAGAATCAAATAACTTTGATATACGCTTAGCAGTTGCTGGCCCTACTTCAAACTGTCCGTATCCATGTTCTTCATTATAAAGAAATGGCTGCAGAGAAAAATAATCTCTATATTCTGATTCAGATAAATCTTGGCCATCATTTTTCAATTTTTCCTCTGTTAAAGCGTCATTTACTAATGTTGGACTAAAGTAAATTGCTCTAGCACTTAATTCACTTTCCTTATTAAGTTCTATTTTGTCATCAGAATTAAAGCAAAAAATTGTAGGTGCTGAAAACACAATAATATTTTCATTAACACTTACAATACCTCCGCCGTTTTCAACAAGAATTAGTCTAAACATTGAATGATTATCTGAGGAAAAGGGTTCTTTAGTTTCCATATATACCGGCAGCTTTATCTCTCTTTTATCATCAAATGTAAACAACTCCATAACAAAAAAACTCCAATCATCTAAAATATTACTAAATATATTCTAGATGATTGGAAAAATACCTTTAAATTTTCAAATATTTTACTTGTTATAATTTAAAACAACTATTTTTTTCTGACTTGATTTCATTAAATCAGCTTTATTGAAGGCAAAAGTATCAACTTTAGATACTTGCCAGCCTGACATTTTTGCTATGAAATTGTCTACTGGTGCTACATCTCCAAAGTCAGGAATAAGCACTTCTGTTTTATAATGCATAGGTATAACTACTTTAGGATTCAATTGATTTACAACTTTTGCAGCAGCTTCTGCATCTATAGTGTATAAACCACCTACTGGAATCATTAATACATCTACCTTGCCAATGCTCTTAAGCTGTTCTTGTGTTAGTTCATGTCCTAAATCCCCTAAGTGACATACATTTACACCATCAATATTATAGGTATATACAGTGTTTTCCCCTCTTAATGCTCCACCTTCTGTATCATGATAAGTTTTTGTACCTTTTATTTTTATTCCATCAATGTTAAATTGTCCTCTTTCTCTTACAGCTGTAAAATTGCTTTTAACTGCTGCTAGATTATTGTGGTCGAAATGATCATGGCTAACGGTAACTATGTCCGCACGTAGCTCTGGAACTGTGTAGCCTATACCATCTGGAAAAGGATCTGTTACAACTTTAGTTCCCCTTTCGCTAGTAATAGTAAAGCAAGAATGTCCACTCCATTGAATTGTAGCACTCTTCTTCCAGAAGCTGCTGCTTGAATCCCCAGCAAAAGCCACGCCGCCCATCATCATAATAGTTAGTGCAAAGCTTAAAATGAATAAATAACCTTTCTTAAAAGCTTTTTTCATTTTACATCCCCCTTTTATCTAAGCCTCTTGGCTTTTCTTTATAATACTATTTTACTAACTTCTCACATTTCTAAACATAGAGTATTTGCAGCGATTATCAGCTTATTATCAATAATTTTTCATAGAGCATTAAAATATACGTACAAAAAAACTCTTGCCTATAATACACAAGCAAGAGCTTCTAACACTTTTCATATCTTATTTTTATTAATAATGTTCAATATATTTTTATTGCTTATTATAACTCTAGGAACCTTAATTTGACTTTTGGACACTCCTTTAGTAAACAAGGTTTCCTTTATAATATTAAAAGTATTTGGAGCCAAAAGTGTTACTTTTACAGCTCCTAATTTCTTATTATTTCTCGCCCTGTCATAAGCTAAATTTGAATTTCTAATTTCACTATCTAAAGTTTTCTCTAATAAATCAACTTTATACTTTGGCATTTCATCTT
The DNA here is from genome assembly GCF_026012015.1 of Clostridium omnivorum. Taxonomy (NCBI): domain Bacteria; kingdom Bacillati; phylum Bacillota; class Clostridia; order Eubacteriales; family Clostridiaceae; genus Clostridium; species Clostridium omnivorum. The sequence goes on from NZ_BRXR01000001.1 coordinate 1,833,688, forward strand.
TAAACTCAAAATAAAAGACATATCTTCCAGGTGTAATTGAATTATCAGGCAGTGTAGTATAATCTATCAGATTTAAATTCAACTTTTTCATAGTATTCTTTATGGCATTAGTTAAATGCTCTTCATTAGTCTTTTCAGCTACCATATTTAATACTTGATTCTTTCTATATAAAAATTCAATTTCGGGGCAATTATTATAAAAGTCAACCACCCTAATAACATCTCCAAGCCTATATCTATAAAGACCAGCATAATTAGTAATAACTACTTCATATTTTTGTCCTTTTTTTAGTTCATCCAAACAAAGGGTATGTTCACTATATTTGTCTCCTTCATTCACAGGAATAAATTCATAAAAAACAGTGTCAGGAATAATTACATATCTTATCTTATTTGCATAGGGATTAATTCCAATCATAGCCTCAGTAGAGGCATAGGCTGGAGAATAAATAGGCATTGAATCAGTATAATAATTTACCTTATCATCGTATATAGAAAAGTTGGCTCCTGTTACTGTTGCAATATAAGTTAAACTCGTCCATATCCTTCTAGCTATACCTTCAAACCCTCTATTAAACTCTCGTTCTAGCATATCTGCTCTGCTAGCATTTGGAGATAGATGCTTGTTTAAGCTTTTTTTAGTATTATCATCAATATTAATATTGTTATTAATTCTCCCTCTACGTATATCTCTCACCAAATCCTCATGCTTAATCTCTAAAACTCTAAATAAATCTAATATATTAGAAATAAAAACACCACTAATGTACATAAGATTAGTCTCTTTTAATGCAAATAACAAATGAAGGTATAAAGCTGCTTCTTTGTCCTTTATTTTCATAACCTCTATTGGTGAAGTATATAAGTATGGCAGTATGTGCCTTATTCCGTTCATCCCCCCAGAGGTAGCAGCGCATATTGGGATTCCTCCTTTAGTATAAGTTGTCACTACTATATCTGCTATTATCAATCCCTTTCCATAATTCCAATTTTCTTTAAAGTTTTCGTATGAAAATTTATTCATTAAAAGCGCCATGTACTTCGAGGCAATCTTTCTGCTAGCTTTCGTAGCAGGAATCAGCTTTTGTTTACCTGTAGTTCCTGATGTATGTCCAAAATATTCTACCTCATCACAGATTAAAACATTTTTTTCTCCATTTGCCATTCGATTTATATAATCTTCGTAATACTTATATTCTGTTAATGGAACTTGTCTTTTAAAATCCTCTATAGACTTTATATCTGTAAAATTATACTTATTTCCAATTTCACTTTTGCTATTCTCTTTCAATATTTTGAATAGCACTTCCTCATTTACTGCTTTGCAATTTTTAGTTTCTCTAATAAAACTTTTTTCAATTATACCTCCGCTTTCTATTATAATCTTATAAAGTATTTTACTTATTACACCCGTAGCAACGCACTCCTTCGGCAGTTCTTCATATCCAATATATGAAGTTTACCTAGCTGTTGTTCTATTTTGATTAAAGAAAATGCTATAACAAAAGATATTGCTCATTATAAAGCAAAAAATAGTTCGCTACTTAAAACTTTGATTTACAAATAATAAATCCGTAAATGAAACATAATGCCCCCAATATTTCATTTACGGATTTCTATAAGTTTTTTTTATTTATATTAGCATTAATTTAACACAAAACAATTATCTTATACGGTGTGGTTTGTGCTGGTATACTCATAGTAGAAGCCCCATAAGTAACAATTAAATATCTGTTTGAAGGATTATGAGTAAACACCTGCCCAAAAATCATCAATTTTAGTGACGATACCATGAAAAGATTGAAATTTTATCATCTCTACCTCCACACATGTTGACGTTTCTAATGGCATCTGAATCTTCTTATTTCTCTTAGACTCATTCCAAAATATCTCCAAGATCTTCCGTTCCACCTGAAGCCAGCTATAGACCTTCTACCTACAAATGTGAGCCATGCCCAGAATCCAGGACCTCTTCTTGGCCAAATATAAACAAATCTAAAAACACAATGTCTAATTGCACCTTGGTCTATGGCAAAAGGAGCAGCGCCAAATTGCTGTGCCTCAGTCTCCTTTGGTGTATAGCTTGGTGGTGGAGATGGAGGTCTTTGTGGTCCTTGTCTAAAGTCTGGTAAAGGAACCATTTGTCTGTATGGACACTGTAAAGGTAAATCTTCAGTTTCTAGTTCATAGATATCATTTGGATCATAAAAATTGGAATCGTCATCAAAATTAGCGTCGTCATTAATATCTCTAAAGTCATTAATATACATTGAATACACTCCTGTAAAGTAATAACAATATATTATATTAAATTTCATAACCTTTTGCTACATCAATTGAATCTATTTCGTATTAAACATTATATAAAATTATAAATCTTAATAGATACTTATTTGCTTTATTATTATAAAAATCCGTAAATGAAATTTAGGATGGTCTCCTAAATTTCATTTACGGATTTTATAAACCTCTTACATCATTACTTCTTCTATAAAAAGTGTCAAGTTTTTTGGTTCCATTAAATTGCAAAACTTATAACTGTTATTAGTTTCAACAGCTAAAACAGGCCTCGTAGTAAATCCACTATTTTGCATAACCACTACTGCCTTTTGCTTATTATTTAATCTCACTTGCAGTCCATTTGGGTAACAGTACACTGAATCAAGAAAATCTTTGTACACTTCACTACCATACTTACTAATAGCCTCCGCTGTTATTTTTTCTATTGCTACATGAGGGAGCGTTAATTTTTGTCCACTTCCACTTATCTCATTTATATATTCATTACATATTCCAAGAATCTTGGCAAACTCATGTACATTCTCAGCAGGAGTCTTAAACAGGCCATCTCCATCTTCTCTTTCATACATATAATATACAGCCATGTATGTTGTTGACATGATTGCAGAATTTGCCTTTAATAATGCCCTGCCTTTTTTTACATGGGCTTTATCATTAGTAAATAGCTTGCCTATGTCATGCAGTAAAGCAGCCATCCCCAGTCTCATCAATTTCTTTTCATCATATTTTTTACGAATACCTACCATCAAGGTTAACATAGTTACGTCTAAGGAATGTACTGCTAATTTTGATATGTCATCATTCGGCGCTAGGTTGCTTATCATTGTAGCATTCTCGGATAAATTTATATTACTCATAACATCAGCTACAATAGCAGCAGCTTTTTTGTCATCCACATACTCTCTCTTTTGCACTTCTTCAAATATTTCCTTCAGAGCCTTTATTGCACGAAGCTTTATAGGAGCAGGTAACACTTCCTGCAGAGTAATTTCATCATTGCCATCTTCTATATATAAAGTGGTAACATTCATCCTTTTTAATCTAGTTACTACGGACTCAGTTATTTTATTTCCCCTATTTAAGAACATTATTCCATTTTCCATATAAATAGGGTTAGCTAAAACCGCACCTATTATCTTATTACTGGTCATAACTAGCTTCATTTTATCACCCCGTTATCATTATCCGCCCATATATTAATAAAAATAGATTGTAAATCAAACCTTTATAATTATCCCTATTAATTAATAGTACGTTACTTATTCATTTTTTTGTAGGTATTATAAAAATTTTCATATTTCTACAATTTATCTCTTTAATATATATTTTACTTAAATAACAGGTGTTTTGTAAATGGCAAACCAGTAATAAAAAACTATTTTTTAATTAAAATTATAAAACAATTAAAATATTGCTATAAAAAAGGCTCTGCAACACTATTTTTTAGCAATTTGCAGCGCCTTCAAAACTATTCTTTTTTTCCTATTCTAAATCTTTACCATTTGTCTCAATGACTTTCTTATACCAATAGAAGCTCTTTTTTAAGGTCCTTTTTAAAGTTCCGTTACCTTCATTATCTTTATCAACGTATATAAAGCCATATCGCTTTTTCATCTCGCCAGTTGATGCACTTACTAAATCTACACAGCCCCAGGTTGTATATCCCATAAGCTCTACACCATCTTCATTAATAGCATCTCTAATTGCCTCAACGTGCGCTCTTAAATAATCTATACGATAATCATCTTCTACATAATCCTTTTCATCTGGAGTATCTACAGCACCTAGACCGTTTTCTACTATAAACAGTGGTTTTTGATATCTGTCATATAATGCATTCAAAGTAATTCTAAGTCCAAGTGGGTCAATCTGCCATCCCCATTCACTTGCTTTTAGGTATGGATTTCTTAATGTGGGAAATACATTGCCTGAAGTTTGACTATTTACCTTTGGATCAGCACTAGCTAATCTTGAAGCATAGTAGCTAAAGGAAACAAAGTCTACAGTGTTATTCCTTAGAAGTTCTTCATCTCCCTGTTCCATCCTAATGTTAATGTTCAATCTTTCAAACATTTTCTTCGCATAATTTGGATATTCTCCACGAGACTGAACATCAATAAAGAAATAATTATCCCTGTCTCTTGTCATTGCCTTCCATACATCTTCTGGAGCACAGGTATTTGGATAAGTACTAGCACCTGCAAGCATGCACCCAATTTTGAATTCAGGATTTATTCTGCGAGCTATCTCAGTTGCTTTTGCACTGGCAAGCAATTGGTGGTGTGCTGCCTGATACTTTACAGCTTCTTCATTTTCTCCTTCTTCAAACACTAGGCCTGCACCTATGAATGGCAAGTGCAGCAGCATATTAATCTCATTAAAGGTTAGCCAATACTTTACTTTATCTTTATACCTTTCAAAGATTACTTCACAAAGCCTCTCATAATAATCTACCATCTTGCGGCTTCTCCAGGAACCGATGGTTTTTACAAGATGCATTGGTACGTCAAAGTGAGTTATAGTTACTAATGGCTCAATACCATATCTATGGCACTCATCAAAAACTCTATCATAAAACTTTAATCCTTCCTCATTTGGAGTTTCATCATCTCCATTAGGGAATATACGCGCCCAGGAAAGAGAAAGCCTAAAAGTCTTAAAGCCCATTTCAGCAAATAATGCTATATCTTCTTCAAAGTAATGATAAAAATCAATAGCTTCATGACTTGGGTAATAATGCTCCTTGTCACAATTAAGCATCTTCATTTTTCCCTTCATAACAGGAAGGCGATCTTTCCCTGCAGGAATTACATCTACTGTTGACAATCCCTTATTTCCTTCTAAATAGCCGCCTTCGCATTGGTTAGCAGCGGTAGCTCCTCCCCATAAAAATCCTTCTGGGAATCCTTTTATTTTCTCCATATTTACTTTCTCCTTCTTTTATATTAACCAAGTAACCAAGCTAGGTGAAAGCTAGCTTGGTTATTTTAATACTATATTTCAATGATATTTAGTTTGCCTTTTCAGCGGCTATTTCATCTGCTTGAGCTTTTTTATCTATAGCTCTAAAGAATGGAATATAGATTACAGCAGATATAGCTACCATAACTATTTGGAATAAAGCTACTCTCCAAGAAGCTGTTCCTGATGCCATAAAGCCTGACATTACAATTGGTGTTCCTAATGGAATTATAGTTGTAAGTCTAGGAAGGATATTCATTGCAGTTAAAATATAAGCTAATAAACCGGAAGCCATTGGTGCTACAATCCATGGAATTGCCATGTAAGGATTAAGAACCATAGGAGTTCCAAATACTAATGGCTCATTAATACCACAAATATTTGATAGGAATGCAAGCTTTCCTAGTGTTTTATATTGTTTACTTCTTGCTCTTAGCATCATATAGATACATAGTCCTAACGTTAATCCTGAACCACCAGCTACTCCATATACATTAAAGAAGGATCTGTTTATTATATTTGGAAGTGCAAATGCTGATACTCCTGCGTTTGCAGCTGTTAAATTGGCAGTTGTTAAGGATGTCCATAGTGGATAGAATATTGGAAGTATAACTGCTGTTACACCGTGAATACCAAATAACCAAAGAAGCTGAGCAATGAAAATTGCAAATAAGTATGAACCTACATTATTTCCTAAGAATGCTTCCATAGGTGCTTGCACTAGCGTATAAACCATTGAATGTATTCCTGTAATGCCTTTTAAAGGTAATAGTGTTACAGCTCTATCAGCTAGCATGAACAGAATTATAATTACAAAACCAGGCATTAATGCTGCAAAAGACTTTGAAATTGTTGGTGGTACTCCATCAGGCATTTTGATAGCTAAACCTCTATCTAACAATTTGCTGTAAAGTACAGTGGAAACTAGAGCAACTATAATAGCAACAAATAGACCCTTTGCACCTATCCAATCATAAGGTATAACATTAGCTGCTGGAACAGTAACCCCTTTAGCAAGCTCAAGCTTATTAGTTTTTAAGAAGCCTCCTATAATACTTGAAGTATTATTAATTGGAGTAATAGCAAAGAAAGTAATTAAAGCTATAAGTCCTGCACTGGCTTGATCCTTATCATAGTGTTTAGCTAGATTATATGCTATAAAGAATACTGCATAGATTGCAAGAATATCATTTGTTATTGCATTAGGTATTGCTAGTAGTGGTTTTAATCCTATAGATGTTATAAACTTTTGATAAGGTGCTATAGATAATGTATTAAATAGTGAAAAAATGGCACCTATTATTATTACTGGCATTAAAGACATAAATCCATCGCTTACTGCCTTTAAAAATTTATTTGAAGCTATTTTATTAGCAACTGGTAGAACCTTTTCCTGAACAGTTTGTTGGAAACTCATTTATATACCCCTTCTTTCCTAATCGTTTTCACAAAATTTATAATAATTTCAAATTGAATTAAGTCATCATATTAGTTATAATGTACCTGGTACCCCTTTTGCATATATTATTAAGTAGCTCTGGACGGTTGCTATTAATATTAATTGGGGTACTTTATTTATTTTCCTGCTAATTTTAAAGCTAGTGCTAGAACCTTTTCCCCATTCATCATTCCGTAATCTACCATTGGAATTACTTCAACTGGTACTCCTTTTGCATCGCATACCTTTTTTACCTTTGGTAAGGCAAATCCAATCTGTGGTCCAAGTAAAGCTACATCAACTTCATCTAAGCTCTTTTCTAAGGAACTTTCTGGTAGCGCCTCTATATCTACCTCTATTCCCTTGACTTCAGCAGCTTTTTTCATCTTAGTTACTAGGAAACTTGTAGACATACCTGCTGCACAAAACAATCTGATTTTTAACACTGTAAACGCCCTCCTCTAATTTATTAATTCTTATATTATTAAGTGTAAAACACTATTGATGATTAAATATTACTATCAACTGCTGTTATTTTTTCAATAAAGTATTAACTACTTTTCTTAGTTCAATAATTTGCTCTATCAAATTCTTTTCTGATATGGCAGTCATTAAGTGATCTTGTGCATGTACGAATAAAACTCCTATATCCACCTTTTCTCCACTTGCTTCCTTTTGTATAAAGGATGTTTGAAAATTATGAGCTACTTCTAATGCATCATTAGATTTCTTCATTTCTTCATCTGCTGCATCATATTCACCCTCATTTACTTTTCTAAGTGCTTCATAAGCATGAGTCTTAGCCTCACCAGCATTTATTATTATATTCATAATTGATAATTCGATTTCTTCCATCTTTTCTACCTCCATTACTAGCTCTTATTTTAATCTGCTAATTACTATTGTTAATGTATTATAGAGCAACTTTCGTGCCAAACACTAAAGAGTGGTTTGTTTTTTATTAGAATAATAAGAAATTAAATTTATTATTACCTTTACACTTATATAATTAGCAAGTTGTATGCCAAAACACTAAAAATAAAAGCTAAACTATAATGTTTTTTATTATTTTGTGCCATAATTACAGTAAATAAGCTATTCATGGTTTTATATTTTTTTCACAATAATTATTAACTGAAGCTCAGAAAAAAACTAAAGCTGATAATGTTTACACGAATTCATTAGTGTTTGCTTTTACCACACTAGTGTTTGAACTATATTCAATGAAATTTAGTGTTTGACTATAGTGTTTATTTATATTAAACTCTAGGTAGTTGTTATTCTAGAATTAATTTATAATATAATTAATTTATTCGAGGTGAACTTCATGAATAAGAAGGATTTAATATATAACAAACTGCTGGAATTAAACGATGATAAAGGCATTGACGCTCAAACACTAGCTCCACTTCTTAATATGACTAGAGCAAATGTAAGTCATGAATTAAATACCCTATGCAAAGAAGGAAAGGTACAAAAGTCTTCTGGAAGGCCCGTACTGTTTTTTATTTCAAACACTAAAAACAGCATAAGTAAGGAAAGTAAGCTAGATGAATTAGCAAAGCATAACATCAGTTTAAAAAAGGCAATAGAACAGATTAAAGCAGCTATATTATATCCTCCAAAAGGATTGCCATCCTTATTACTTGGGGATACAGGCGTCGGGAAATCTATGATTGCCTCCTTAATGTATGACTATGCTGTAGAGATGAAAGTAAAATCGGAAAATTCACCTTTTATAGTGTTTAACTGTGCTGATTATAGTAATAACCCTCAACTGCTTACTTCACAGCTTTTCGGTGTAAAAAAAGGAACCTATACAGGAGCGGAAGCAGATAGAGTTGGATTAATAGAAAAGGCTGACGGAGGAATACTTTTTCTTGATGAGGTACACAGGCTTCCACCAGAAGGACAAGAAATATTGTTTACTTTCCTAGATACCGGCTGTTTTAGACGAATGGGTGATTTTGAAACAAGAAAATCGGATGTGCTTATAGTTTCTGCTACTACTGAAGACCCAAATTCGTCACTTTTAAAAACCTTCGTCAGAAGAATACCTATGATGATTAAAATTCCATCCTTAAAAGAAAGATCTCTAGAGGAAAGGCTTTATATGGTTAGAAGCTTTTTTAAGCAAGAGAGTGTGCGTCTTAACAAGGATATCTATGTATCATTAAACACTATAAGAGCATTTTTGTCTTATGACTGTCCTAATAATATAGGTCAGCTAAAAAGTGATGTACAGCTGATCTGCGCAAAAGCCTATTCTGAATTACTAACAAATATTAAGTCTGATGTAAGAATAAATAGTTCTAACCTTCCGCTGTATATAAAGGAAGGACTTTATAAGGAAAAGGAACATAGAGTTCTTTGGAATAAACTAGTGGGAGAAGAGATAGAGTATTTCAAGTTCTCAAACTCTATTGAATTTAATAATGAAGAAGCTTATAGCAAGAGAAATAGTATATATGAAATAATAGAGCATAAGCTTGAAAACTTGAAAGCTCAAGGCATATCAGATATAGCTATAGAAAACATTTTAGAAAAAGATATAATACGATATTTTGACAAGAATATTAGCGGAGTATCTGAGGAAGTAACTAAAAGAAATCTGCTCAGTATTATAGATGAGCATACCCTAGACTGCATAGATAAAGTCATCTACTATATGGCTTCTGAGTTAAAAAGAAACTTTAGTAATAATATATACACTGCTTTGGCCCTTCATATAAACACTCTTATTAACAGGGTTCACAGCAACGAATCAATTACTAATCCTAAACTAGACAAAATAAAAGAGCTATATCCTAAGGAATTTAATATAGCACTTAAAGGAAAGGAAATTATAGAAAAGTATATACATCACTCTATACCAGAGGATGAAGCTGCTTATTTAACTATCTTCCTTCTTCCCGAAGAGCATAGAACTAATAAAAATGATGATAAAGTAAAAGTTATATTAATTGCACATGGGGATTCTACCGCAACCTCAATGGCGGATGTTGCAAATAAACTTTTGGGTGAAACCTATGTTATTGGCATAAATGCGCCTATTGACGTAAAACCTTCTATAGTTTTAGATGAACTAAGAAAATTAGTAGCTGAGGATACAAGTGCTGGAGATTACCTTTTACTTGTTGACATGGGTTCTCTTACTACCTTCGCAGATACAATAGTCAAGGAATTTAATATTAAGGCAAAAGTAATACCTCTTGTGTCAACCCTTCATGTGCTTGAAGCAGCTAGAAAGGCTTTACTGGGTCTTCCTTTAGATGACATTTACAGAGAAGTACTTGCCGTAAATTCATACTTTGAAGCGAACCGTACCTTAAAAGAGCCAATTATAGATAATGACAAAAAGAAGGTTGTAATAGTCACCGCCTGTCTTACTGGTGAAGGTGGTTCTGTGGCATTGAAAAGCTTCCTGAATAATAATCTAAAATATGATAAAGACATATTTGAAATAGTTGCTCTTAATTGTTTAGATAAAAATTATTTCAAACAGAGACTGGCAAAAATTCAAGAAGATAAAGAAATCTTGTTTATAGTTACTTCCTTCCCTATTGATATAGATATAAAGCAGTACAGCATGTACGACGTAGTAAACATGAGAGTAATAAATGAACTGCAAGAAAGCATAGATATAAAAACTACCTTAATAAAAATGCCTTTAATATTAAAAGAAAATATAGTTAATGTAGATGGAATCGAACTATATAACGACCTATCTTACACTTTAGACAGATTAGAAAACAAATTATCCATCAAACTAAAAAATGAAAAGCTAATTGGATTAACTCTTCATCTTGCCTTTATGATAAGCAAGCTCATATCTGGTGATAGCTTAATTGAGTATCCTGAAAAGAAGGATTTTATTGCTGAAAATCTAAAACTTTATACTTTAGTAAAAGAATGCTTTATTTTCTTATGCAGCAAATATTCTGCAGAAATATCTGATGATGAAATCTGCTATGTGATGAAATTCTTTTTAGATTAAAAAAGCTGCGTACAGTGCTGGTTAGCTCCTCTAATATGATATAATTATTTATTATTAGAAATTGATGTTTATGGGGGTAATGCTATGAAGATTGGTAAATTTGCCGAAATCAATAGTTTGACTATAGACACTGTACGCCATTATATGGACATGGGCCTGATAATACCTGAAAAACAAGGTGGCCAATATGATTTTGATGACAAATGCGTAAGGGATTTGCAGGATATCCTGTCGCTAAAGGGGATGGGATTTTCTTTAAGTGAGATCAAATCGATTTTTCTGTTTAAAAGATTTGGCAAACTCACCAAGTATCAAGAAAACCAATGCTTTAAAACACTTTTTATAAATAAGGCTAAGCAGCTTGAATTTCAAATGAAAGAAATTACTGATATGCAGCAAAAGCTAAAGGAAAAATTAAGCAGCCTTTCAGATAACGAAACCAGCAATACATTTATTATAGGTGTAGATCTAAAGGCATTAGAGCTTTTAAAATGCTTAAAATGTGAAAATGACTTAGTGCTTAGCGAAGGAACCATAGTAAACAATCAAATTATAAACGGAAAGTTGACCTGTGCCTGTGGTGAGGAATACCTCATTGAAGATGGAATATTGAAGGTAATAAACGAAGCCCCAAATAATGATATTAGCATTAATTTTGATTTTAACTATATAACTGACTACATAACCTCTACTAACATGGATTATTTAGATAATGTCTATCGCGGAATAGATTGGCTTCATAAAAAGATTGATTTTGATAGTTTTAAAAACAAGACAATATTAGAATTAGGTTCTGGAATAGGATTTTTTTTAAGAAGTATATATGAGGATTTGCCTGATAATTCCCTATACATTGCAGTAGATTATGATATAAGCAGACACATATTTTTAAAAAATATATTGCAAACTGCAAGCTGTAAGAAAAATGTGCTTTTTATTTGTTCAGATTTTAAACAAATTCCAATAAAAAATAAATCCATAGATGTGCTTATGGATATTTCAGGAACAAGTAATTTCAGTTTTGATAACGAGGAATTTCTATTAAAATTGGTAGACAATTATATTAAAGAAAAAGCCTATTTAGTAGGTACCTATATTTTGTTTAAAAACTTTGCATTTAACAGTTTAATACAAAATATATATAGAAAGAATTTTATGCTAGAGGAAGTTAAGAAGCAGCTTCTAGAGCTTAAGTACACTATAACTGAAGAAAGCATATCAAAGTACGTAGAAAAAGGCGGAAAGTACGAAAGTTATTTTAAAGATGGAGAAAAGGTCCATTCTTATTTAGCACTTGGAAAAAGATAGGGTTAACCCTATCTTCTTCTCATTTTTATAGTAAAATTCTATATATTCATGTATTGATGTGGTGATAAGGCTACAGCTTATACTAAGGCTATAATATAAAAAAAGCGACATCCTAAAGGAGGGAATTAAAATGTTACTGTCATCCTTATCACCGAAGCGTTCTTTAATAAATAAAGAAATATCAAATATAGTGTTACTTTCAACAGCAAGCTGTATTTCATTAATTGGTACTTCCATATACAATTTTGCCATTGGACTGTATGTGTTAAGGCTCACTGGCTCTGGCTTGAGTTTTGCAACAACACTTGTACTTGGTATTATATCTGCAATCCTTGTAAATCCTTTTGCTGGTGCACTTGCTGACAGGCTTAACAAAAAAATTCTTACCATAGTTACAGATACCTTAAATGGCCTTTTGCTCATAGGAATATATTTACTAACTACTAAATACACTTTAAATCTTCCAATGATTTATGTAAGTACACTTTTCTTGAATATTTTTACTACTATTTACGGTATTAGTATTGAAACAGCAAAACCAAATCTAGTATCCTCTGAAAAACTACTTTCTATGAATTCTATAAGCAAAATCATTGATGCCTCTTCTTCAATAATAGGTCCAATGCTTGGTGGAATAGTATTTGCCTTTTTTAATATAAGAGTATTTATCCTTATTAACGGCTTCTCCTTTATACTATCAGCACTGCTTCATTTATTTATTGATTTTAAATTCAACTATAATAACTGTGAGGTGAAAGATAAGCTTAATTTATTTGCAGATATATTAGAAGGCATTAAATATTTAAAAGATAAAAAGAATATTATAAGTATGTTTGGAATTTATATTGCATTGAACTTCTTCCTTGGACTTTCAATAAGTGTTCCTATGCCCTATATAATAAATAATGTTTTAAAATTAAATGCTAAGTTCTTTGGAATAATAGAGGCTGCTTTTCCCGTTGGTATGATCTGCGGTGCTCTTATAATTAAAAAGATAATGGGAAAATACTCTTATACGAAAATAATAAAATTCAGCAGTATATTACTATCCGCCTGTATGGCAGCAATAGGCATTTCGGTTATTCTAAATTATAAAATTCACATTGCTAGCTTTTATTTAATATATTATATCTTAATTACTATATCAGCAGGCACTGCAATATCCTTTATTGATATCCCAATTTTTTATATACTACAGCAAACCATACCCGATAATTTCAGAGGTAGAGTACTAAGCCTTGGTATTAGCATTGCGAAAATGGTTCTTCCATTTGCACTTATTATGGCAGGCGCCTTGATAAACATTGTACCTACTTATACCTTATCAATAGTAGGCGGTGTTGGTCTTTGTATTTTCAGTATACTATATATTAAATAGAAAAAAGGCCTCAGTGCCAAGATATTTATTAAGCACAATGAGACCTTTTTTAATTGCTGTTTTTGTACACTAATTTAATTCTTATTTTCAGCTATACTTATTTATAATACTATTCTGCGCTCTTAAGTGATTCTATCATATCAATCTTATCAAACCTCTTATACATAGCTAGATTTACCACTACAGAAAATAGTATTGTAAGTAAAACAGAATATAAAAAGTATTTGGGACTGATTTTCTGCAAAAACATTATAACATTTGTTTCTGCAGTTGATAAAACGTATTTATTAAGAAGTATTCCAAAGAGTATCCCTGTTAAACTTCCTATCACAGTTAATATCATGTTTTCTCTGTATATATAAGCAGCTAATTCATGGTCATAAAATCCCAATAGCTTTATTGTGGCAAGTTCCCTTCTTCTCTCTGTAATATTAATATTAGTAAGATTATATATTACAACGAAGGCAAGAACACCCGCTGATACTATTAGCACCAGCACTACTGAATTAACACTGTCAATGCTTTTATTATAATCAACATGTACATTGTTTTTAAAGCCTATAGAATTTATATTATTAATACTCTTTAACATATTTGATGTATTATTCTCATCTGCCTCAGCTTTATTATTGAGTAGTCCGTAAAAGCCATTATAGGCTATAGTACTGCCTGTTATCTTTTCATAATAAGCTGGACTCATATAAATATAATGCTGAATATAATGTTCGGTTATAGCAGAAACCTTAGCCTCTACCACCTTATCATTTAGAGTAATTTCTACTGTATCTCCTACTTTTTTATTAATTAGCTTAGAGTACTTTTTAGTTAAGATTACCCCATTATCATCAAGCTTTAGTTCCTTACCATTCATTGTAAGATTTATATAGCTGTTAAGAGCATCCTTATCTTCAGGAACTATGATATAAGCATCTTCACTTTTTGAGTTTCCTACCTTTACAGAGCTATTTTTTGAATAGATAAATAGCATGGATTTTATATTGGAGTTTTTCAAAGCTTTTTCTTTTATATCGTTCTTATCAGCTTCGTTTATATTTTTGCTGAGATTCCCCTGCATGTCATATCTATAGATACTGCTGAACTGGGTTTCTGTTGCCCCAATTATTCCTTCTTTTAGACCAAAGCCTGTTATCATAAGTCCAGTGCAGGCGGCAATACCTATTACCGTCATAAAGAGCCTTTGCTTGTATCTAAATATATTTCTTGCAGTAACCTTTTCTGTAAAACTGAGTCTCTTCCATATGAAACCAACTCTCTCCAGCCATATCTTTTTACCAGCCTTAGGTGGCTTTGGTCTCATAAGTGACGCTGGTACCTCTCTTAATTCCTCCAAGGTTGCTGCAACTGCTGCTGTAGCTGTAAATAATACAGCAATTATTGATGCTTGAAGTGCAAGCCCTGAATTAAAAGGCGTTACCGAGTTAGGAATTGCATAAAGAGAACCATAAGCATTTATTATAAGAGGAGGAAACAATCTAAACCCAATTGAAATACCAATAATACTTCCAATTACACTGGCAGAAAGAGCATAAATAAGATAATGGGATACTATTGAAGCCCTGGAATATCCTAAAGCCTTAAAGGTTCCTATCTCAATTCTCTTCTCCTGCACCATTCTTGTCATTGTAGTAAGACTTACTAATGATGCTACTAGGAAAAATATTAGCGGGAAGGCCTTTCCTATATTATCAATTCTGTCACTATCCTGTCTATAGGTTTCGTAGCCTACATTTGCAGACCTCCCAAGAACATACCAGTCAGGCTTTTTAATATCATTAAGCTTATCCCTGTTTTTCTGTATTTCTGCCTCAGCATCTTTAATTTGAGTCTTTGCCTTTTCTTCTTCTGATTTTAACTTTTCAGTATTTTCATCAACTTCCTTCTGCCCTTCCTCAAGCTGTTCTCTTCCACTGCTTAGCTTTGCTAACCCTTCTGCTCTACCCTTGTTTAACTGAGCTTCTGCCTCAGTAATTTTTTTCTTGCTTGCTTCAAGTTGTGCTGTGCCGTTATTAAGCTGTACTTCTCCATCCTGAAGCTTTTTCTCATTTATGGAAAGCTGCTCTCTTCCAGTGCTTATTTCAGCAGCTGACTTGTCAAAACTATTTTTTAAGGCTTCAATATCAAAATAAGCCTTTATATTATCTAACAAATTATCACTTTTAAGGGAGCTATACATATCATCGAAGCTTTTTCCCTTGATATCTTTCTCATACATTTGATTAATAGCATTGTACTGATAAATATATACTGGATTTGCGGGAGAAGACTCCATTAGCTTTTTTGCTTTTTCTACCTCAGTTGATATTGCCAAGGAAATCTTTTCTGCTGCTTGCTGCTTGCCAGCATTCAGCTGTGTTTCACCTTCATCAAGCTTTTTCTTTCCCTCTGCAAGCTGAAGCTTTCCATTTTCGATTTCACTCTTCTTACTATTTATTTCATTTTCTCCAGACACAATTTGGCTCTTTCCATCTTCAATCTGCTTTTTACCTTCTGACATCTTTTGATTGAAAAGTGCCTCATTCTTTTTAAGCTCTTCTTTGCCTTTAGTTATTTTATCTTGAGCTGTTGCTAGCTGCTTGTAGCCGTCAGTAAATTTTTCATCAGCTTCTTTTTTAGAGCTGTCTAATTTTGCTTGTGCTTCACTTAATTTATCATTTCCACTTTTTAGGACCTCAGTATATCTTATTTCATTTCTTGATATTCCAATATCCTTAAGTGACTTTTCTATATTCTGAACATAATTCTTATAGTCTGTATTATTTAAGAGGCTGCTGTCAGATTTAGCTCCCGCGGTTCTTACATATGCTTCTGTATAAACTTCACTTTTGAAAACTTCAGGAAGTATATACACAAAGCCTCTTACAGAACCGTTACCAACTGAGCTAAGCTGCCTTTGTGCAGATACATACAGTGGAGACTCTGCAGTTCCCACGATTGTAAACTCCGTATTTTTAAGATTATCCTCTATATTGGTGTCATTTCCAGACTTAAGTACAATTTTATCATTAAGCTTTAGCTTGTTTTGCTCTAAAAACTTTTCTTCTACTATTGCTTCATTAGCCTTTTCTGGCTTTCTGCCCTGTGTAACATTAATACTGTTAATGCCATTTTCTTTTGGCAGCGAGTTAATATTAAGCACCAATTGCCGCTTATTCATCTCTATTACAGCATCTATCGAGTAAGCTCCCTCTGTCTGTGTTACTCCGCCTTGCTTTTCAATTTCAGCTACATCATCCTTAGTAAGTCCAAGAGTAGAAATTAGCTTAAAATCCATAAGATTATTTTTATTAAAATAATAATCTCCAGACATCTTCATATCAGGACTTGTAGCTCTAACACCTGCATAAAAAGCTACTCCTACTGCAATGATTACAACTATGGATAAAAATCTTGAAAGCGACCCCTTTATATCCCTAAATAAATTTTTAAAAAATGTCTTTTTCATAACTACCACTCTATACTTTCTATGGAAACTGGATTTTCATTTTTCTTAACACTTGATATCTTCCCACTTTTCACAGTAATTATTTTATCAGCCATTGGAGCTATGGCAGAATTATGAGTAATAACAATAACTGTCATGCCGTACATCTTAACTGTATCGCTGAGTAGTTTTAAAATTGACTTTCCTGTATTGTAATCCAGCGCTCCTGTAGGTTCATCGCATAGAAGCAGTTTAGGATTTTTCGCAATAGCCCTTGCTATTGACACTCTCTGCTGTTCTCCACCTGAAAGCTGAGAAGGAAAATTATAAAGTCTATCTCCCAGTCCAACATTTTTAAGCACTTCCATTGGATCCATAGAATCTTTGCATATTTCTACTGCAAGCTCTACATTTTCCACTGCATTCAAATTCTGAACTAAATTATAAAATTGGAATACAAAGCCTATATCATCACGCCTATATTTTGTAAGCATTTTTTTACTATATTTGCTTATTTCATTTCCATCTACGAATATACTTCCGTCTGACACATGATCCATACCACCCAAAAGGTTAAGTATTGTTGATTTTCCTGCACCGCTGGCACCAAGAACAACAACAAACTCTCCCTTATCTATTGAAAAGGAAACATCGTCAACCGCTTTAATTATTACTTCTCCCATATCATAGCTCTTTTTTACATTCCTTAATTCTACAAAATTACCCATTAATATGCTCCTCCTTCACAACTTCGTGAACCATGGTTCTCTTTTACTTCAAAAAATACACTTCCTATTAAGGAAGCATAATATTATTCTATATCTTCACTGTCCAATTTATTTGCCATATCTGCATAGAAAATATCAATAAGATTAATTATAAGCCTTTTCACCTCAGCACCATCACAGCGCTCCCTAACTATAATAGCTATGGACTCAACAATACTGTATGAAACAAGGTATATTGTAAAATTATCCTTAAGTCTTTTTCCTCTAGTAGACAATTCATACCCCATTTGCTCCGTAACTATTCTAGTTATAAAATCAACAAAGATACTTTTACAGTTTTCATATTTAGAGCCTTTGCTTTGATTAAGAAGAATAGATATCTCTGCACTGCTGTCATTAAATATCTCCACAATCTCTTGCGCAAGCTCATTAAATATAAGTGCTGCCTTATCGTTAAGCTCCACCTTATCAAACTGGTCTATGTAATTCATAAGCCTATGATATACAGCTCCTATAAGATTTTCATATAAATCTTCTTTTGACTCAAAATATTTATATATATTTCCTACCGATGTATTTGATTTTTTAGCTATGCTTCTTATAGATGCCCCTTCATAGCCCTTCTCCATAAATTCTTTCAATGCTTCTTCAGCTATACTATTCCGAACTTCATCCTTCAAATATTGCATTAGAAAACCCCCGTTCACTTTTGATTTTATGCCAAATTATCACTATTGTCAACAGTTGAAATCTAATATTTTATTAAAATTAATTACTTAAAAGTTTTTTTCTTTTACAGTACTTATATACATTTCATGCTTAAATATATTGAAGACAAAAAAAGAAACCCCTCAACGAGGGGTTCTCATTTCTGAGGAGTCTCTTTATTTTATTTATAAAGGTAGGGCACCTGTTATAGCTAGTGTTACCATATAGATTATAAATACAACCATCATGAATGGGAAACAGAACTTTTGCCATTCGCCTAGGTCTTGATCTGTTAAGTTTAATAATAGGTATATTGATGCAACTAGTGGGCTTAGTAAGTGTACTGCTTGTCCTGTTAATGCTGCTAAACCTACTTGTAAAGGAGTATATCCATATGCTGCACCAGCTTTTAAAAGTACAGGAAGAACACCAAAGTAGTAAGCATCATTTGATAAGAAGAATGTACCAGGTATACTTATTATACTTGTAAGTCCTAGGAAGTGTCCTCCCATGGATGCTGGAATTAATCCTACTATGTGATTTCCCATAGCTTCTGCCATCTTGGACTCTGTTAAAACTCCCATGAATACACCAGCTGCTAGTATCATACCTACAGTATGAATTATGCTGTCAGCTTGAAGTGATATTGCTTCTCTTTGATCTTTTAGTGATCTAAAGTTTATAACTAAAGCTAAAGCTGTTCCTATTTCAAAGGCTACATTAGCTGGAACCTTTTGTGAAAGTAATGCTATAAGAACTAAAACAGTTATTATAAAGTTTACCCATATAAGCTTTGGTCTTCTTAGAGCTTTTTCTTCTGCTGATAATGATGCAGCCATTTCATTTACTGCTTCATTCATTTCAGTAATACCAAGACGTTTACGTTCTTTTTTACCTAACCAATAAGCAACTACTAAAATCCAAATTATAGAAAGTATCATTCCTGGAAGGAAAGGCTTTAAAAGTACGCTACCATCAATATTTGTTACTGCTGCAACACGGGCTGTTGGTCCACCCCAAGGAATAAGATTAAGTATAGTATTCATCATTACTACTAATGCTGCTAAATACATTTTGTTTATCTTAAGTCTGTTATAGATTGGAACTAAAGCTGCACAAACGATTATGTCTGTTGTTGCTCCGTCTCCATCTAGAGAAACTACTGCAGCTAAAATTGCTGTACCAATAAGTATCTTAAGTGGATCACCCTTTACTAACTTTACTACCTTATCAACAAGCGGATCGAACAATCCTACTGTTAACATGATACCAAAGAATAGTATAGCGAAGAATAACATGAATGATGTTGTTGCTACACCCTTTAGACCAGCTTGAATAAATTTAGGAATGTTTGCACCAAATCCACCTATGAAGGCAAATGCTAGAGGTACAATGATTAGTGATGTAAATGGGCTCATTTTCTTGGTCATAATCAATACCATGAAAACGATTACTAGTAAATAACCTAATGCTGCTAAAAATGTCATTTATAATTCCCCCTTTGTTTTATTTTGATATAGATTAAGGCATGCCGTTCTCCTAATATTAACCAACCTATATCGTTTTCAAAACAATGTTTTAATGTGGTATGTACTAATTATATTAAAATCATATCTCAAATACAACGATTTTTTCGACATTTTGTGTTCTTTTTGTGTTTTTTTGGAAATTTTTAAAATCATATT
Organism: Clostridium omnivorum; assembly: GCF_026012015.1. Classification (NCBI taxonomy): domain Bacteria; kingdom Bacillati; phylum Bacillota; class Clostridia; order Eubacteriales; family Clostridiaceae; genus Clostridium; species Clostridium omnivorum. The sequence continues at coordinate 1,853,634 of NZ_BRXR01000001.1, forward strand.
AAAATAATCTTAAAATAATCTTAAAGAATTTAAGTTTTCACGATTTTCAACCACAATTGTAATTTATGTAAAAATATACCATGAATGTTTTATCACTTTTTCATGCATATTTCTCAAAAAATAGAAAGAGTCCTCATTATTTGAGAACTCTTTTTGCTGTAAAATTATTGTTTAAATTTCCTCATTATTGAAAATTACTCACGTACTATTACTTTGAGCTGGGCATCATATCTTCAATCACCTTAATCGCCATATAGCTGCCAGCATCACGATTACATAAAACTGTACATACAGCTTTGCTTTTAGGATAATATACACTTCTGAAGGATACTCCAGGATCACCACCCATAACATGAATTTTAATAACATTTTCATTACATGTATTAAGCCATACACCATACCCGTACGAAACACCCTTATCTCCAGTGCTTACTTGAGGGGTACACATAGCTTGTACAATTTCATAAGAAAGAATTTGGCCATCTAATAGAACATTCCAAAATAAATACATATCTTTAGCTGTGGTATAAGCCCCTCCATCACCACCGCCAATGATTGGCACAGAATAGATATTGGCTTTTAAACCACCCTTTCCATTGTCTGTATAACCTACTGCTGTGTTACCCGGTAGACTGTCCATGAAAAAATAGCCACTATCGCTCATGCCGCTTACATCAAAAATATACTTCTGAATAAAAAGAGGAAAATCCATTCCTGAAATCCTTTCTACAATCATAGAGAGTATTACAAACCCTCCATTATTGTACTTAAAACGAAACCCAGGCTCAAATTCCATTTGTTTATTTTGGAGTAGTATTAAAAAATCATCAGGTGCTTTCATAGTATACATAGGAATCTTACTCCATACATTATCATAACTAACATCTTCATCATTTTCTTCCTCATCAAAATAGTCACAAAAACCGGATGTATGGGTAAGCAGATGCCGAACTGTCACTCTTTCATCCATATAGGGAAAATAATTTGGAAGGCATTCTGAAACAAATGCATCTAAGGATAATTTCCCCATCTCAACTAATTTTAATATTGCAGCAGCGGTAAAAATCTTACAGCCAGAAGCTGTAGGAAATCTTGTATCTTCCCGATTTGCAATATGTTCACTTATATTAGCTTCTCCAATAGCTTCCTTCACAATGTTTTCGCCATTGATTGAAAGGGATATGACCCCAGAAAAGTCAGGTTTCTTTTCTAATATTTTTGATTTTATAATATTAGCATCCATACAATTTACACCCCCTCTTATTTATATTCTTAAAAAATTTAGGGATTTACCTTAAAATAAATAATCATTAATACTATTAAATGTTAGCCCTAATCATGCTTTCTACTAAAACTAGATAATCTCCTTCATATTCTATGCTCCTTTTAGCAATTAATATTGCTATTCCATGAACCATGCTCCATAACGTTAATGTTTTTTGCATGTATATCTTTTTATCCAATTTTATTTCCTTGAAAAATCTTTCTGCACTATCTTTAAAAACGCCAAATGGACCAACTTTATCATCTGGTAATTTATCATCTTCTATTTTTACAGTATATGCATTATCCGACAGGAACAAAAACTTTAAGTATTCTGGATTTTCCACCATAAACCTTACATATGCTTTTCCCATCTCAACAATTTGCAATTTAGGGTCATTAGGATATAACTCCGTTACCTCTAGTAATGCCACGTAAAATTCCTTACTAACTTCTTGAATTATTTCACTAATAAGTTCATCCTTATCTTTAAAATGCTTATAAGGTGCATTATGACTCACACCACACATCCTTGCAACCTTTCTTAAAGAGAAATCCTCAATACCTTCATTATTTAACAAAAGTAACCCATTATGTATAAGCTCTTGCTTTAAATCACCATGATGATATGCTTTTGTGCCCATCAATTCAGCCTCCTTAATATCTAGCATATATTTTTAATTATTAATATAAAAAAATTATACCATTAAATGTTGACACTGTAAACTTAGAAAGATATAATTAAAGTAAGTTTACAGTGTCAACATACTTTTCATAAAATACTTTCGCAGTAAATACAATTAATTTTCCTATAAAAATTTTTAAATTATTGAGGTGTTAAAATGAAAATAGTAGTTTTAAATGGAAGTCCAAAGGGTGACATCAGCGTTACTATGCAATATGTTAACTATATTCAAAAAAAGTTTGCGGAGCACGAATTTGAAATAATTAATATTTCTCAAAGAATAAATCAAATAGAAAATGATAATGAAATCTTTGAAGAAATAATTAACGAAATTAGATCTAGTGACGGAGTTATTTGGGCATTTCCCGTTTATGTTTTTGCAGTTCATTCAAGTTATCAAAGATTTATTGAATTGATTTTTGAAAGAAAAGTTCAAGATGCTTTTAAAGGAAAATATGCTTCGATTATTACTACATCTATTCACTTTTATGATCACACTGCATTAAATCACATAAATTCTATATGTGATGATTTAGATATGAACTATACTGGTTACTTTTCGCTGCATATGTACGATTTACAAAAAGAAGATATCAGAAAAAACTTGCAGATTTTTGCACAAAACTATTTTGATGCAATTAGAAATAACTCCTTTACTTTTAAAAATTACGATAAAGTTAAATATACTCCAATTGAATATACTCCTTCAATTACTTATGATAAGCTGGACACTTCAAATAAAAAAATAGTTGTAATAGCGGATTCCTTAGAAAACGCTAATCTAAATAAAATGGTAAATAAATTTACAAGCTCCTTTTTAAAAGATATAGAGTTAATTAATCTCCAAGATGTAGATATAAAAGGCAGCTGCTTAGGCTGCATGAAATGTGGATATAACTATGAGTGTGCTTATACTGGTAAAGATGAATATATTGACCTTTATAATAACAAAATAAAAACTGCGGATATAATAGTTTTTGCTGGAGCCATTAAATACAGATATTTATCTTCTGAATGGAAGAGATTCTTTGATAGAGGGTTTTTCAATACACATACCCCAACTCTTTTAGGTAAGCAAGTAGGCTTTATTATCTCTGGTCCTTTGAAGCAAATATCAAATTTAAGACAGATATCAGAATCTTACCTTGAATGGCAACAAGCTAACTTAGTTGGATTTGTCACTGATGAGCACAGTTCAAATGAAGATATTGATAAAGAATTATACGCATTAACATGCAACCTTATTAAGTTATCAAATATTAATTACCGTAAGCCTTCAACTTTTCTTGGTGTGGCAGGTATGAAAATATTTAGAGATGAAATATGGGGAGAATTAAGATTTCCATTTTTAGCTGATCATAAGGCTTATAAAGCACTTAATGTATATGATTTTCCACAAAAAAAATATAAAACTAGAATAATAAATTCAATATTAATACTGATGACTAAAATTCCAACCATAAGAAAAGCCATTTATTCAAGTAAAATGAAATATAACATGATTGAATCCTTAAAGAAAATTGTTGAAGATCCAACTACTTAATGGATAAAATAAGAGGCAGAGATTAATTAAATTAATTCTCTGCCTAAAATTATCTATTTACATATCCGCTGATTTTGATTTTGTATTAGAAGCACCTTTTAAGAATGTAAATCCTCCATGCTTAGAGTATAATACAGAAACAACAACCACTACTGAACAAATAATCAAAGTAGTTATCATACCAAAATCAGTTGCTTTATACTGTACAAGTACTGGAGCTGCAAGCAAGGATACAAGATTCATTACCTTTATCATAGGATTTAATGCTGGACCAGCAGTATCCTTTAGAGGATCGCCTACTGTATCCCCTACAACCGCAGCCTTGTGAGCCTCAGAACCCTTTCCACCATAAAGTCCATCTTCTATTGTCTTCTTAGCATTATCCCAGGAACCACCTGCATTGGACATAAACACTGCAAGAAGCTGTCCTGAAACAATTACTCCTGCAAGAAAGCCTCCAAGAGATTCTACACCAAGTAAAATACCTACAACTAGAGGAGTCAAAATACCCACAAGAGCAAGTCCTATAAGTTCTCTCTGAGCTGCAACGGTACATATATCAACAGCCTTCTGATAATCTGGCTTAACCTTTCTCTCCATAAGTCCTGGTATTTTAAATTGTCTTCTAACTTCCTCAACAATCTTTGATGCAGCACGAGTTACTGCATTTATGATAAGTGAAGAAAAGAGCCAAGGAATACATGCACCTATTAAAACACCTATAAATACCTTAGGCTCTGAAACACGAATACCTGTAGAAGCCAGCCTTAATACTTCATCTATCTTCATTTGAGCTTGAATCTTAGTTACATCTGTTAGGAAAGAACCAAAAAGGGATACCGCGGCAATAACAGCTGATCCAATAGCAACACCTTTAGTTATGGCTTTTGTAGTATTACCTGTTGCATCGAGATGGTCCATAACCTTTCTTGCATTTTCATCAAGACCTGCAAGCTCTCCAATTCCATTTGCATTATCTGAAATTGGTCCAAAGGAATCCATTGCAACGTTGTTTCCAGTAAGAGTAAGCATTCCAATACCAGTCATAGCTACGCCGTATAATACATAATTAACTCCCATTCCATTATATATAAGAATAGAGGTAAAAATAGTAACAGCAATAACTATAGTCTGCCATACAGCACTTTCATAGCCTTCTGCAATACCTCTTAAAATCAGTGTTGCAGAACCTGTTTTTGATGCAGCTGCTATATCTTTTACCGGCCTATAGTGAGTATCTGTAAAATGCTTTGTTATTTCATCCAACACTATTGCTAGTATTATACCAACGCCAACTGATAAAAAGGCTCTCCACTCGTTCATATAAAAATGTGCCAGCAGTGCAAATGATACAAGGCTAATAGCTGCCGAAACATAAAAACCTTTATTAATTGAATTCATAGCATTATTGTTCTTTAAATCTTTTGAGCCTCTAACAAGATATGTTCCTACCATAGAAGAAAGTACTCCTATTCCTCTAACAAGCAGCGGGAATACAATCCACTTTAGCTCACCATGATTCATATTCATAAGAGCTAAACCTAATATAAGTCCTGATACTATTGTAACTTCATAGGATTCAAATATGTCAGCTGCCATACCAGCACAGTCTCCAACGTTGTCCCCTACAAGGTCTGCAATAACAGCTGCGTTTCTCTCATCATCCTCGGGAATACCAGCCTCAACTTTTCCAACCAGGTCTGCACCTACATCAGCAGCTTTTGTATAGATACCTCCACCTACTCTCATGAAAAGAGCAAGCAATGTGCCACCAAAGCCAAAGCCAAGCAGAGCATCTGGAGCTGCTATACCAAACACCATAAAAATAAGGGTTCCTCCAAGGAGTCCTAGACCATCAGTAAGCATTCCAGTAATAGTTCCTGTCCTATAAGCAATCTTAAGTGCCTCTCCAAAGCTTCTAGTAGATGCTGAAGCAACACGTACATTTCCCTCAACAGCCATTCTCATTCCAAACTGACCAACCATTAATGAGAAGCAAGCACCCATAACGAAGGCTATAGCTCTTCCAACACCTATAATAACTTTTACATCACCCTCAGATTTTCCTGCAAAACGTCTCATTGCTTCTTCTGACGGTGGAACTACATAAACAGACAAGAATAAAACAAAAGTAAGTACAACAATAAGCGGCACTATTGTTCTCAATTGTCTCTTTAGATAAGCATCGGCTCCAAGCTTAATAGCGCCCCACACTTCCTGCATTTTTGCAGTACCTTTATCATGTTTCATGATTTGTTTTCTTAGAAGTAGGGCATAACCTAATCCTAAAAAAGCAATCAGGAGAACGCACCATATGGCGACAATCTCAAAGGTAGTGGCATTTGTAAGACTAAACATAAAGATCAACCCCTTTGTAGAAATAGAAAAATTTGTAACCGATTATATTATATACCTTTTAAAGCTACAAAATCACTAGTAAATGCACCATTTTACTGAAATATGTAAATATTCTGTGAAATAACTAAACCATCAACTGTTCCTTTGGTACATCCTTCAAAAGTGTTATACTAATTTATAAATATACTACTATATACAAAAGGACTCGCCTTTATAGACAAGCCCTTTTGTATTATATTATGCATATTTATCATTTTTACCTATTATATATACATCAAGTAATCACTCTTTTACCCAGTAACTGCTGCAATCATTAGACCTTTCAATAAAGCCATACTCTACCATGGCCCTTCTAATTGTAGCATAATCCTCAAATATCCTTTGCAAGATTCTGTTTATCTCTCTTTCAGAGTACTTCTTTCCTTTAGAAAAATTCTTAACTACTTCTGACAAAATTATTATTTTCTTCTTTTCCTTAGCAGGAAATGTTTTTATAGCTCCACTTTCATCCATATAATTTTTGATTGTACTTTCTCTTTCCTTATCAGTAATATTATATCTATCATCTATCGTAGTTGCTGTCTTATGTGCATCACGAAGAATATCCTTATCTAATATATTTACTTTCTTCTGTGTATTTTCTGATATTAATTCCATCATGGCTAAAAATAATCTTGCCTGCTTTTCCTTCTCTCGTAATTTAAAGCGGTGATTTCTTATGGTAGATTGTGCTACTCCAAGCTTTATTGCAATCTCCTTATCAGTTAATCCAGAAGCTATTAGTACTAACAGTTCTCTTTGAATCTCTGTTAACCCCGTAAAGGTAGGATTCATACCTAATAAATATTCTAAGGTTGAGCTATGCTTTTCTAATATATGAAGTTCAACAGCCTTTCTTGAATCATAAAGCATAGATTCCACCTGATATATTCTTCCTTTTATAAATTCTTCCTCACAAATTATACATTTGTAGCATTCTTCTGATTCAGTATACCCTTTTTTTATTTCTTCAGTAGCTGCATCCCAAAATAATTCTTTATTGTTCTCATTCATATTTTTCAACACCTCTATAGTTCGTTTATATATTTATTATATACACATATTAGCGTTTTGTCTACATATAAACAAACATTTTTAGATTATGTCTACATCGATAATGTTTTACTCCATTTTAATTTTTATGCTTCTGGTTTGTTTTCTCCAGCATTAATGATATAATACATTTAGCGTATTGGGGGTGTTTTTATGAAGGTCTATGCTACATTCAGCTCTAAATCAGCTTGCTCCTTGCAAAGACTACAACAAAGTCAGCTATGCTTTGTTTGGAGCCTAAGCTGTATAGTTTAGCTGTAATACGTACATGTTTAGGTTCTGTAACACATAGCTTTTTTGTATTCTTTGCTTTAATACTTTTATAAGAGTAAAGGAGTAAGGAAATGAAGTATGTGAAGGCACATGATGTGTTACCAGAGGAAATTGTTAAAATACTACAAGAATATATAGACGGAGAATATCTTTATGTACCCAGAAAAAATGAAAATCATAAAGCCTGGGGAGAAAAGAGCGGTATAAAGAATAGTCTTAAGGTAAGAAATAGTGAAATTTATAAAAAGTACCTTAATGGAGCTGCTATTTATAAACTAACTCAAGAGTATTACCTGTCAGAAAAAAGTATACGTAGAATAATAGGACAACAAAAACTTATATGCTCACAATCATTACAGAATCATTTAATAGATTGAACGCTTATTTTAAACCATGTTATGCTTTTATTGTGGAAATCCAATAAAAGTGATCATATCTCATTTAAAACAAGGTTCAGAAATTAAACTGATTGTGAATATATATTACGTTTTAAATTATGATGATTATTTTTACTTTAAGTTGGAGTAATAATAATCATCTTTTTATTTGTGGACTTATATGCATTAACTTACATTAGCTATAAAAATAACAAAAATAAGAAAAGAGGACTAGATTTTATGGATGCTTTTATAAAAAAATATCAATATAACTATATAAAAAAATGCTTACATGATTTAAATACTACTTATGGAACTTGTGCAGATAAAAATATTATTGAAGCTAATAAATCATATATATGTGATAAAATATTATACCTTTTCACTGATTTATCAGAGGAACAAAAGGAGCTCCTTGATATTAGTAAAATAACTGAAGCATCGCACATTGATAAGTATTTATCTGACTTAAGTAAATATGTATACGAAATGCCACCCGTTACCAGCACACAACTTAGTAAATTGTTTAAGAAGGAAAAGAAGCTTAAATTACCAAACTTAGATGATGAAGATTCAAAAAATGTATATTTAGGATGGGTTGATACAGCTACTAATAAATTATTTGTAGCTTATAACCTAGATGATAAACTTATAGGTATGGCTTGCAGGATTACAAGTCAAGGTTCTAAAAACACTCGCATGTGTACCCTTTGCAATCGTATAGCAGGAGAAAATGAAGTAGCCTTTGTTTCTCCTATCTGTAAAACAACTAATGCTTCAGAAGGTGCATACAGGTCAATAGGCTTTAATATTTGTTTAGATAGCAAAACCTGTAATGAGCGTATTGCATCTGTGGAAAAGCTTGAAAAAATATTAAAGAATGTGAACAATATAAAGTGATAGTGACATCCCTATCTAAACTGCCTTCACAAATGAAAAATGAAATGATAAACCTAATTGAGGTTTCCCAGCCTAAAGCAAATTATATCTGCTTTAGGCTACTTTTTATAATATAAGTTCCATATAACCACACTTGATGTGCTATAATCTCTATAGAAGCTATCAAAAATAAGACTTACAATTCATAAAAATATGCCATTCTCCAAAATTACAGTTATGAATTCATCCTATCTGATAAAAACACAGTGTTCATTAACATTCTTTCAACTTCCTCATATTGATTATTAGATTTTGTTTGCTGATGATTTTCTTCATCTAACCTTAGACATCCACACCATTTTTCATAAAAATATTCTAGATAGTGATTATATCCATTTTCTCTCCAACCATCAATTAAGGACAAAAAGTGTTTATCTTCACTATCATACTCTAAAACTATTTTTTCTAATTCTTCACTATTCAACCTTTGGTATTTACTAGGATGTATTATTCCCGGACCACTTAATCGACCTTTCTTTGTTAATTTTGATTTTTTCTCATCTGAATAACCAAGCATCAATGCAATTATTGGGAAACAATATTTTTGTGGCAAATTTAGAAGTTCATATATTCTATTAATATTTCCTCTGTGCACACAATTACTGAAAAAAGAATCAATTCCAAGCGATTTTGCAGCAATAGCAGCAGTTTGTGCAGCAAGAATTGTATCCGTGCTGCCTGTTATAAAGTCTACAATGGATACTTCATTTTTATATTGAAACCCTAAATATTCAGCAGCATCAATTACTCTATTAAAGTCAACACAAAAGAGAAGCATTTTGTTTCCAACATATCCTATCTTTTTCATAACTTCTTTATCATCTACAACTATAATCGAATAAGTTTGTCTAGCTGATGCTGTAGCTGCATTTACACATGATTTTAATATAAGTGATAAATGTTCTTCTGGAATACTTTTATCCGAAAACTTTCTAACTGTTTTAAGATTTTCTATTACTTCTATAGTTTTATTCATTTTAACATCTCCCCAAATACATCTTTCATTTTATAGTACAAAATTTAATTAATTAATTTATGTCATATTGTATTCCTCCTTTATGCAGTTCGGCACCGAACTACTACTGTAAAAAAATTATCGAGTAAAATTATTTATTACCCGATCTAATAACAAAAGAAAAGTTTCAGCTTCCTCTTCTTTAAAATCTTTAAAAAATTCTCTTATTACATCATCTGAAATTTCTCTGAAATCTTTTTTTATGTTTAACCCTTTTTCAGTTAAAACTATATAGGAGAATCTCTTATCTTCTGGGTTTGATTCTTTAGTAACATATCCATCTTTCAATAATTTATCTACTAACTGAGTAACTGTAGACTTTGAACGATTGATTCCTTTGCTTATTTCTTTCATCGTTAATTTTCCATTGTTATCATAAAGTATATCTAATATATTACCATGTGATACAACAAGGCCTTCAATGCCGCGTCTTTTAAGTTCACACTCAATGTAATCAAAGACTTTACTTCTTATATTTGAAATTTTGGATATAGCCAAATATTTATTCATAATAAACAAAGCCCTCACTTTTGTTAGCTAATGATACTATAAGTATAGTTCGTTACCGAACCAATGTCAATCTTATCTTCTTCAATTAGTTCCAATATTCTATTGCCTTCATTCCTAAATCATATACATATTCCCACAGGTTATCCATAACTTTAAAAACTCGAATATACTATAAAAAAAAAGAATAGCAACTCTGTACAAGAGCTGCTATTTTTAATTCTTATTAATCAATAACTTAAGCAAATCATCTACCCTATATTCTATCTACCTTCTACACCTTTTAAATTATTAGCATGAAAATCACTTATTAAAATTACAACTAAGCATTTATTTTTGTTAAAAGCCAAGTCATGTTTTCACCAATAGACTCCATATTTTTCATACCTTCAGTATCATTAAGCACTTCCCCAACTTCTTTTCCATACACCATATTCCAATAGGTGCCGCCAACTAAGTACATTTGATTATAGTGTAAGAAATAATTCATAGTATCAAAGGCTCGTGTTGCTGCACCTCTACGAACAGCTACTACAGAAGCACCTGCTTTATGTTTGAAAAGATTGCCATTAGCACTAGATACCATACCAATCCTTTCTAATAAAGCTTTCATATTTGCTGTAACATCTGCAAAATATACTGGAGAAGCCAAAATAATACCGTCTGCTTCAATCATTTTCTCTATACATTCATTTACAATATCGTTATTAAAAATACATTTATTATCCTTGCTTTTAAAGCAATTTCCACAACCCACACATCCACTTATTTTATTATTAGCTAGACTAATAGTTTCAGTTTCTATACCTGCCTTTTTTAACTCACTAAATATGGCTTCTATAATTATAGAAGTATTTCCATCCTTCTTTGCACTTCCGTTAATAGCTATAACTTTCATTTATATATCACTCCTATTTTAAATCATTCTATTTTGTGTTAAAATCAATTTAATATGTTGTACAACATAGTTTTATTATACTTTGTAAATTTAAATTCGAATAATATTAAAAATATATATGTATATAACTTAAAGTTATATCAGGAGGAAAAATGATTAGTGTAGATCAAATGAAATATTTTATAGAAATAGTTGAACAAGGTAGTTTAAATAAAGCTGCCCAGCACTTATATATTTCGCAGCCTGCACTTACAAAGCAATTAGGAATTTTAGAAAAATCCATGAAATGCAAATTATTGATAAGAACGCCTAATGGTATAAAATTAACCGCATCAGGCAGATATTTATATGAGCGTTCAAATATAATTATTTCTATGATTAATGAAACTATAAATAGTATTGAAGGATTTAGTAACAAAGATGTAATTAAAATTGGTGCTCTGCCAAATTTAATAACATATTTTTTGCCCAAGTATGTTGATAAATTCAAGTGTATGAAACATGAGGTATTTATAGATGCGATGAGTACAAACAATGAATTGATATCTAGTTTGAATGATAATTTATTCGATATAGTATTTATATCTGATGCAATTGAAAAGCCAGACTATGTTACTATTCCATTAGTTGTTGAACCTTTTTTCGTGGTTATGAGTAATAAAAATTATTTAGCTAAATTTGATGAAATTGATTTTTTTTCAATAATGAAAGAACGTTTAATATTGTATAAGGATCCATGCCCAATTAGAGCAAAGATTAGAGAGCATTGCAACCTTATGAACCTTATTCCTAATATTATATTAGAACTTGATGAAACAGAATCAGTTATAAAATATGTTGAGCAAGATTTAGGTATAACAATCTTACCTAAAATGGTTATCGAGAATATAACCAATCCTTCAATACTAGTACGAGAAATCAAAAAGTTCCCTATTCACAGAGTAGTTTCAGCCGTTATAAAAAAGGAGAATAGTTCTGTGTTTTTGCCAATGTTATTATGATAAATAGTAGCAATAAGGTTAAGGTAAAGTATTGCAATGTTTTTACACAAAAAAGTCTACGTAATTTATGGTATGCTGAACCGTAACGGGTATAACATAAGTTTATTATACCCTAATCTGCATTTAGCACTTTTATAGGGTTCTCCGTTAATAATTTATGAAAGATCTCATGTGAAATTCCATTGTGCTCACAATATGGAATAAACTCTTTAAATATTCTATCATAAACCAAAATGCTTTCTTTATCATTTTTTTCTCCGAAATAAAAAGTACCAGCATCTTGAGAGAGCAATAATCTATCAATTAAGTCGTTCTCAATTAAATTTTTAAGTGCCTCTAAGTGCCAATTGAATTCCTTGCATCTTCCTAAATAGTCAAATTCTACCCATATCCCTTTTTTAGCAAGTTTCATTATAATTTCAGAATTTTGTTCTACATCTCCATGTACCCAAATAAATTTATTTAGTGGTAATTTTTCTTCTTCAATAATTTCAACTGCTTTAACTGCTGAATTTGCTGGAATAGTATGACACTGTATAGGCAACTTAGTCTTAATGCTTGTTCTAGCAGCTGCTCTTAGTATTTTTTCTTGAAATTCAGTTATCACTCCAGTATCGCCCAATGCTATTTTAATGTATGCTGGCTTTACATTAGTTCCGTCAATTCCATTAAGAAATTCTGCTGTCCAAATATCTACTATTTCCTCAATATTTTTCCCTTTAAGCATAGCGGGAATAAACTTTTGTTCCACATTACTTCCATCCCATGCACCAATATTAGTAAGTATGTTTAAGCCTGTCCTCTTTGAACATTCTATTAGTATTTTTATATCTCTACCTGATCCAAAAGTAGTTGCATCAACAAAAGTATCGCACCCTGACTTCTTCAAATCCAGTAAATATGGAAGCATTGTATTTACAACTTCTTCAACACTGTAATTATTGATACTTTCTGCCCCACTTCTATCCCAAGTTATATGTTCGTGCATAAGTGTCATTCCCAAATTATTACTATGTATCTCACCAAGTACTGAATTTATCATACTCCCGTCTTCTCCTTTAACTATATAAAATTTGATACTATATAACAAACAAGAACTTATTGTCACAATACTAACAATTATAACATATTTAACCAATTTATTGTATATACTGCAAATTCATCCTTAACCATCATAGTAACTTATATACTTATAGCGAAAACAAAAAAAGAAGACTCTCTTTATCATCTGAGAGTCCTCTTTCCTTAGCTTAAGATATATATTACTTTTTCTTTAAAACAAGTGATATATATTTTAAATTAGAGCCTACGTCATTTATGATACGGTTTACCGTAACGGGTATAACGTAGACTTTTATCCTATTATAAAAAAAACATAAGTTTACTGTAGATTATGTCTATTAGTTATGGTATTCAAGAATACGAACTATTCTATATTCCATTTCTGCAATAAAGTATCAACTTGACCATCAAGCCATCCGTTTATTCTTTGTATTCTCTCTTCCTCTTGCTTATTACCATTCCAAATTAACTGATTTAACTCATGTTCTAGTTGATAGATTGTTAGGCGTTTTTCTATATTGGGCACATTCGAGGCAATCTGTAGATTTTTAACAACGGATTTTAATAATAATCCAAGATTATTACCTGGAATTGATGGATAGATGCACCAATGAAAAAGATGAGTTAATTCAAAGTCCGATTCGCCAAACTGTGAGCACTCCCAATCTATTATTCCAGCCAATCTACCTTCGTGCACAATAATATTTTTAGGGTGAAAATCATTATGTAATAGTTTAGCTCCCCTTTGAAATTCCAAGGAGTTGATATTTGTATAGATATAATCAAATGCTTTTGAAACTATTTTTTTACTTTCTATCTCTATATCAATCTCAGAAAGACCGCTTCTTAACATTTCGATGTATTCAAGGTGTCCATCTTTCCATGACTTTGTACACCTCGGAATTGTAGCAGTATAGTGGCCAACGTCATAAGCAGCACCGGTTATTGAATGTAATTCACTGAGGAATTGTGCAATTTCCCTTCCAACATTATTTTTTTGTTCATCTGTAAGATTCTGAATAACACTCCATAAATCATTGCCTTGCACATAATCAGTGATTAAGTAATAGTATTTGTGGCTAGAAACAGTAAATGATCCAGATGAATGAATTTTAGGTACAAGCAATAACGACTTTATTCTATTATGCTTTATTTGATTATCCAACGTGGATTTTGATATTCTTAGAATGTATTTGTGATCTAATAAGTAATCAATAACCCGACCGTTCTTTTGATAAAACTCTATCATGCCTGTAAAAATATTCTGAGCCTTTAAGACTTCAAGTATCTCATTTGTTTCAATCATTTCCATGATAACTTTCCTCCTATAATTTAGTATAAAAAGCGAGGTTAATTAACTGATTAATACCCTTAATATAAACTTTAAAACAATCTTTATCAGTAATTAGCCTCTGTATTATCTGTATAAATTAATTTCCATGAACAACTTTCTTTTTTTCTCATAAGAGGTGTAAATACATCAAAAATAAACTTCCCATTCGGTTTTAATGCTTGATATATTTTTTTCAATAAAGTAAGCCTATCCATAACTGATAATACAGCATTTTTAAACCGTTCTGCATATAATCCAGGACCGCAGCCTAAATCGAGTAAAAGTTTATATTGAGATTATGGTGCTATTTTTGAAATCCAATTTACTGATCTATCGAGAAACTCATGCTTACGAGTTGCTGCATCCCAATTGGGATTTAGATGAGCTGCAAGCATACCTTTAGAGATATGTTCATCATCCCAAAATTTATTTGTACTAGGAGTATATAAATTAGGTTTATTTGTATATTTTTTAAGTTCATTAAACATTATTGAATCTCCTTTTCATATAAATTTATTGTAAAATACAACCTCACTAAGGCTCTTTTTTTCTGTAGTATTTTCATTATTAACTGGATAGCCGAAAGCAATAATTTCGGAAGCAATATAGGACTTAGGCAGATTTAAAATATTCGAAAGTTCATCTACATTAAAATAAGAAATCCATGTGGAGCCCAGACCATGTTCTAAGGCAGCTATAACCATGTGGGTTCCTGGAATTTTTGTTTGATGTTCTTTCATATGTAGTCTTGTATAAATTTCATCCTCCATGTCCTCTATGATTTTAGCATGGCTTGGAAATCGTGATTTTTGAATATCTCTGCCACCACGTGATTTATCTCCATTATAGGTACAGAGAACAACCAGAAAATTCGCCGTCTTTATCCAGTTTTGGTTGTAAGCTATTTGAGATATTTCATTAATTAATACATTATCTTTTATTAATCCAAATTTCCACGATTGCGCGTTTCCACCAGATGGTGATAATCTCCCAGCTTCAAGAATATAATTAATTACTTCATCTGAAACATCTTTTTCAGTAAAATTTCTTATACTTTTTCGTTGTTTAAGCAAATCTAGCATCATATAATGTATCCTTTCTATAAATTGGTAAATTTACGTAATGGCATGATTAATGCAAAAATAAAAAGCCGTAGATTTACTCTACAGCTTTACATTCTAAAGGAAATAGTAAAACACGTATGGAGAGTAAACATAAAATCAAAACAAATAAATTGGCAACACACAAGAACCGTCTTACTTAACAAAAACAGCTTTGCCAAAATATTGAATTATGATTTTATCTTACTTCTCCGTGCTTGCTTATGCATTATGATTATACTGCACTAAGCTTGCCGAACGACATTCCACCTTCCATAATCAAACCATTACATATGTGTATATAATACCACTAATGTTATTTAGTGTAAATAATCATTTCTGATTATTAGTAGATTATACATTGTGTTAACAGTCTACGTCATTTATGATCCGGTTTACCGTAACTGATATGACATAGGCTTTTAATTAATATAACATTTTTTTAAGATCTTATGCTTACCTTGATTTAGTATTATTAAACCATTCAATAGTAGCTTTTCTATTCTCCTCAGGAATTTTATTCTTTAACTGCTCATGTAGCCATGCTAATGTCTTTTTCTTCAGATACTGCCTCATTTGTTCCTCTGCTTCTAACATTACAACTTTTATTAAGCAAGGACACTTTGTATGGGTATCAGGTAAGTTATTTTTATCAATCAACAACTCCTTTTGCCTAATCTCCGCACACTGAAATAATGGCGAATTTCCTTCTATAGCTTCCACAACATCCCAAAATGTTATATTTTCTGGTGAAAGAGCTAGCTCATATCCTCCATTAACACCTGGAATTGACTTCACAATACCTGATTTTTTTAACTTTGTATATACTTTTGACAGATAAGTCTCTGAAACTCCCTGATATGTTGCTAAATCTTTAATTCCAACAGATTTTCCTGATGGGATATCTACCATATATAATAAACAATGCAATGCATACTCTACACCTATTGAAAATTGCAATCAAATCACCTTCCTAAATAACAATATAATCTCCCCACATAGTACTTTATTATTTTTTATTAGTCAATATCTATCCACCAAATATTGTAGATAAAACTTATCTGCATTATATATTTATTGTTGACTTTTAAAAAAAGTCTCTATATAATAATTATAGATAACAGTTATCCATGATATATTTAATTGTATAATTAGAAAACTGTATTTCTTAATAACTTTTTAGGAGGAATGTTTAATGTTTACAGAAAAATTTTATGACGTGCTAAAAAAAGAAGGTGTAGTTTCTATAGTATCTTGCTCAAACAATGAAGCCCATGTGTGTAATACCTGGAACAGCTATTTAGTAATTGTGGATGATAATAAAATTTTAATACCTGCAGCTGCTATGATTAAGACCGAAGAAAATGTTAATGCTAATCCTAAAGTTAAATTAACATTTGGCAGTAAAGAAGTAATGGGGTATAACTATATGGGAACTGGATTTTTACTCCAAGGAACTGCCAAGTTTTTAAAGGATGGAGATAACTTTAAAATGATGAGAGAAAAATACCCATTCCTTACAAGAGTATTAGAAGTTACAGTTGACTCCTGCAAGCAAACACTTTAATTAAAGGAGAAAACTATGCCTAGAAGAATTAACAAATCAGATTGTGCTGGGTGTGGAACTTGTCAAAGAGTATGTATTGTGGGGTGTATAACACAAGAAGAATATAGAAAAAGATTAGTAAATGAATCTGCATGCGTTGATTGTGGAGCATGCCAATATGCTTGCCCTAAGAAATGCATATCCCAAAATTAAATTTTCTAAAATAGTTTTTCAGCACTATAGTTTGTTAGAAATAGTTTAAAAATCTACACCAAACAATGGTAAAAAACAAAAAATTAAGTAAAAGGGGATGTAGCAATACTGTTTAATAAATATTTTGCACATCTCCTCTTTGATATCGTAAAATGAATTTGAAAACCAACTTATTAAAATTTCAATTACCCATTTATTTTTCTTAAAATCCAAGCCAAGTTTTCACCAATACACTCAATATTTTTCATACTTTTGGAAGTAATATTTATCTCCTATTATTAAGCATATTCTTCATGAATCATTTCGGAAAAATTCATTCTATAAATTAAAACTTCTAAATAGCTTAATTTATCTATCTTATTATACTTTATCATATTATATATTTCCTTAGAGTAATGTTTATTATGATCTGTAATTCTTGAAAATGAATATACAACTTCTATAACATTACCCTGACTTAATCCTTTATTAAAGGAACTTATTCCTATAAGTATTGTTTGAATCAAAGAATAATTAACTATCATCATTGAATAAATCTCTAAAATACTGTTGGACTTCGATAATGCCGTTGCATTACAAAACACATAATATACAAGATAATTTTCAAAAATGTGTTCATTCTCTTTTATAAAATCCTCATAATAATTGAAATAAGCTTCTTTTAATTTTTGAGATGAAGATTTCAATTCCATTATGGATGATATACCAAGTGCTGTCATATAATTATCTATAATATTGTTAAACTTTTCAGCTACCATATGCTCTAAATCTAATAATCCCAAAACCTTCTGAAGCAGCTCCAATTGTAAAGTAAAATCACTATTCTTTAGTGAATTATGCTCAATTTCATCAGTAAAATCTTCAGTACATTTAGCAACTATTGCATCCATATCCAAACTGCAATTTTTATTTATCCTTACTTGAATTTTATTAACAACCCTGCCTAGTAAAACAAGTCTTTCCTCTAGTCTATAGCTTCTATTTTGGATAATATCTATCATCGTACCCCTAATAGAGTAAAATAACTCCTGGTGGATTTTACTGCTTGGCATTATAATTTTATCTATTCCATAATCTACTGGAGAAGTAATAGTAGTTTTTACAAATTTCATTTTTTCAGATTGTAAAATAACATTCCTAGCTGCCTCTGGACAAGATAAACTCAGCGAAGCCTCTAATTCACCTAATACTAAATTTACTTTTCTGGGATACCTATTGCATGTTTTGCTCAAATACGACTCACCCAATTTTTTATGAACAATGCATAATCCTCCACGTAAAAAAGGGCAAGATCCAAAACTATTCATTTTTATAGTTGCATACTTATTATCATTATAATCTTCAGTAACCTTCCTAACATTATAAGATATAAGATTACTTAGAGATGGTTGTTTTATTTTTTTATATTTATTATATGTTTTTCTATCAACAAATATAGTCCAACCAGCACAGCAGGTTGCTTCACAATCCTTTCCGATACATGTAAATTCAGAAAAATTCTGTTCTGTAAAAGCGTCAAATTTAAACATTTTTTATACCCCTATCATATTTTTACATGTGCTATATCGCAGTACAAAGCGAATATCACATACCTCATTACATTTTATTGAAAAACATATCAATTATAATATTTGTTCAATATAATTACAAATGTCCATTATATTTACATATAATCACACTAGCTAGTGTAATACAAAAAACCGCATTAAATCTCTTTAATGCGGTTTTTATCTATTTATAAGTTATATTGACATTTTAATGATAATGTAGAAATACTATGTACACTATTGATTTTAAGTTTTTTATCCTATATTTTTAATCTATTGTTTAGATCACAGCTTCTGGCACAGTAAGCTTTCGAATTTTTCGTCGTGCGTAAAAGAAGATGCCTACTTGTCCAAGTCCTGCCAATGCCCAGGTGACTGGGTAACAGGTAAAGAGTACAACCTCTGTTGGATACCAAGTAAAAACTGTAGACAGCCAAACGATTCGCATGAGGCATGCACCTACCAATGTGGAAATCATAGGGGATATGGAATAGCCCATAGCACGGGTCAGGCCCGGATATACGTTCATGATGCCGCAGGTGAAGAATGCAATCATCATAACCTTAAGTCGAAGCATGCCCAGGTTAATTACCTCCGAGTCAGACGTAAAGATACCTAGCAGCGGCTTTCCGAAAAGCACTGTGGCACCTCCTAGTAAAATCCAAGTTGCGAAGACTAATACCGTACACACCTTTGCAATGGTGTCAATTCGATCATACTTCTTGGCCCCCATATTTTGACCAGTAAAAGCTATGGCTGCATTATAATAGGCATTCATTGTAGTACCTATATAATTTTCAACATTTCCTGAAGCAGCACTAGCCGCTACCATAATGGAGCCGAAGGAATTGACAGCTGACTGAATCAGCACATTTGAAACGGAAAAAAGCAATCCCTGCATGCCTGCAGGTAGTCCAATCCTCACAATGTCCTTCAGCTTATGGCCGTCAATATGCAGCTTCCGTGGTATAAACCGTATACCTCCATCACATCTGGACAGGCACATCATAATAAGCAGCACAGAAAGATACTCGGAAATAACTGTTGCAGATGCTACTCCTGCCACACCCATGTGCAGAACAATTACGAAAAACAGATTGAATATAACGTGTATAGTACCTGTAATTATCAGGTAGTACATTGGGCGGCGGCTATCACCTGCAGCACGTAGGATAGCTGCAGCAAAGTTATATACCATGGTGGCAGGCGCGCTGATGAAGTATATCTTCATATATAGTACCGACAGATCTATAATATCCTCAGGAGTTCCCATCATGTTCAGCAAAGGCTTGCAAAGGACAATGCCCAGAATCATGACAATCAGCCCTCCGATGATGCTGACGGCAATAGAAGTATGTACGGATCGGCTCACGTCGTCAGGTCGATCAGCACCACAGTCCTGAGCCACAACCACAGTAGTACCTACCGATAAGCCCATAAACAAGGTAATAATCAGGTTAATCAGTGAACCTGTTGCTCCAACTGCAGCCAAAGCCTTGCTGCCCGAGAAACGCCCCACCACCACCATATCTGCTGTATTAAACATCAGCTGCAAAATATACATTGCCATAATTGGCAAAGCAAAGATCAATATTCTACTAAACAGGGGACCGCTGCACATATCTACGTTGCGATTTCGAGAACTCATTAGCCATCCACTTCCCTTACATTAATTATTTTGTATATTAAAAAGTTGCTTAATATATGAAATCATATTTGCAGTAACATCTACATAATATACAGGCATAACGATTTTACCCAATATGGTTACTGTGTTATTCCATGAAATGAATAATTTATGAGTTTTTTTACAAAGGTCTCATCAAGTGCTTCCCCAGTTATTAGCAATCTATAAAATATAGGTCCCCAAATTAGATCCATAGTTACATCTAAATCTAAATCCTTTGCTAACTCTCCTCGTGAAATTCCACGCACTAAAATTTGTTTTGAAATTTCCCGACGTGGAGTAAAATATGCTTTACGATATATATCAGCTAATTGAGAATCATGTTGCCCTTCAGCTATTATTTCGGCAATTACATTTCCTTTTCTTGTGGTTAGAAATTTTACAAAATTATTAACTTGAATAAACATATCTTCAATGGTTGACCCAGTATCAGGCATTGGCAATTCAACACTAGTAGCATTTAAGTAGCCATCTATAATAACAGCTGCTTTGTTGGGCCACCATTTATAAATAGTAGCTTTGCTTACTTTTGCCTTTTCAGCAATTTTTTCAACAGTTATTGCTGCAAAGCCATTTTCAATTAGCAAGTCATATGAAGCATTAAGTATATCCATTCTTGTTTCTTCGCATCTAGGGCGTCCTAATTTTTTTTCCATCATAAATACCTCCATGATATATGGGTGTATGCAATTAATAAACTATACGTTTATTATATATTTATTTTTTTTTGATTTCAACCTAAATAGCACTTTATATTACTGAACGTTTAGCTTATTGTATAATATCTATCTTTGCAAAAGTTGATAACAAAAAAACACCGATTCCTTAATGTTTTATATAAGTAATCAGTGTTTTTTGGTTTTAAATTTTTATTTTCGCAAAATCTTATCCATCGCTTTTCCCTTTGCTAACTCATCGATCAGCTTATCCAAATAGCGAATTTCCTTCATAGTAGGTTCTTCAATGTCTTCCACTCGAACACCACAGACCACCCCTTT
This sequence comes from Clostridium omnivorum, assembly GCF_026012015.1. NCBI lineage: Bacteria > Bacillati > Bacillota > Clostridia > Eubacteriales > Clostridiaceae > Clostridium > Clostridium omnivorum. The sequence goes on from NZ_BRXR01000001.1 coordinate 1,875,071, forward strand.
GATTAAAGTCCTCAAAGGATTCAGCTTAGGAGCTTCTGCAAAGAATGTTTCAAAATCAGTCTGCTTTTCAAGTTGGGTTTCTAACTCCTCCTGACTATATCCTGTCAACCAACAGATTATTTCATCTACTTCTGTTTTCGTACGCCCTTTTTTCTCCGCCTTCGCAACATAAAGGGGATAGACACTTGCCACACTCATTGTATAGATATGATGTTTCATCATTATACATCCTCGCTTATGTGATTTTCTTTATTATATCACGACTAATAGTCTGAGCAAACGAAAGTTAACTTTATTTTTTTATTCTTTATAAGCGGTTTATCCCCTTGGACTATTGGTGAATATTTCATCATAGTTAGGGGGTTGTATTGGATATTTTTACTTGTTCCAATTCTAACGGTTCAAGCGATAATATTTCTTTACCTAATGACCTTGCATATTCGATTTCATTTCTTGCGCTATTACCAATGTAACCATTAACATTGACTACATAAACAGCATCACTTATATCTATTTTTCTGCGATGGATTTTGCCTAATAATTCAGTGTCAATGCCTTCATATTTTTCTTCATCCACATTATAGACACATTGAATTACTGCATATCCATCTTTTAATTCTAATTCCTTTGAAATCTTCATCATTTCTCTTGAAAATCTCATACTCCCACATATTGTAATTACTTTAATATCATTCATAGTAATACCTCTTTTCCAAATCTAATCTAAACCTTTGTTTTTTGATAACATTTTTATAACATTATTCATTTCTACCATCTCTACAAATTACTATTTATCTACCTTACTTGGTCTTTCATCTTATCAGAGTTAATATACTGCTTCAATATTAAATTTAACTTTTCTTTTACACCATTAATTAACTCAATTGGTTTAATAACAATTGCATCTACGCCAAACCCAATAAAGTAATCTGAGAAAAAGTTTATTTCCTGTCTTGATATACTGCCCTTTAAAAACCCAGTACCATCTTCATATTTATATAATTCAATATTGGGCCATCTGGAAGATAAATGCTTCTCCACGCCTTTGCCAGTCAACTTTACAAATAACTCTAGTGATTGTTCATTATTATTTACAATTGAAAAGCGATTTTTTAAATTAATGCCTGACAAATCAACGGGTTCTGTATTTTGATCTAATTCTACAGATTTTATTCGATCACATCTAAAAACTCGATAATCTTTTGTTAAGAAGCAATAGGATGGACAATACCACTTTCCTTCTTTTGCATATATGCCGATAGGTTGAATACTCCTCCTGCTGACTTTTTCCTTTGTTTCATAGTCAATAATAATAGCTTCCTGATGTATTGCTGCATCTAAAAGTTGCCTTAAAAACGGTACTTCTTCCTGCTGATATCCAGACAAAAAATCAATCCTGTCTTTAATTCTGTCTATGGCGTCTCTAGTATCCCCGGTGAGATTTAAGTAAAATTTCTTTTTAATGGATTCATACTCAATATTAAATGGAAGAGATATATAATGTCTTAGCGCATGAATAGCAAAGAATATGGATTTTGCCTCATCCTCGCTAAATGAAATTGGTGGAAGAATTCTTTCTTTTAAAACCTGATAGCCCCCATGGGGCCCTACTTCAGAATACAATGGGATCCCCATCTCGCACAGCTCCTGTAAATCCCTCAAAATAGTCCTATTTGAAACACCAAACTCTTTTGCCAATTCACCCACAGTAAATCTTTTCTTTCTATTGACCATCATAATCATTTCATTTAATCTTTTTGCTTTTGCCATATGAACCTCCAAAATTACTATGACATAGTTTGTCACTATTATAATATATAATTATAAATAGATACACAATTAATCACATATATTTTAGAACTAAGAGAAAAATAAAGAAAAAACAAAGGAGATGTATATTATGTCATACCAACTAGTTCCTTACCTTTTAATGAATGGAAGAGCAAAAGAAGCCATTGAATATTACCAAGAGGCATTAAATGCAAAAGTTCTGTTTCAGCAAACTTTTGGTGAAGGCCCAGAAGATGACTCTTTAAAGCTCACAGAAGATGAGAAAGAGCTTATAGCACATTCAATTTTGAAAATTGGTGATACAAAAATTATGATTGCAGATATGATTCCCGGACTTACAATTGGCAGCGGCAACCAACTTTCTATTTGCATCACAACCGATGATATTACACTTACAAAACAACTTTATGAGAATTTGAAAAAAGAAGGTAAAGTTCTTATTGAACTAAATAAAATCCACTTCAGCCCTGCATGGGGCATGGTGACTGATAAGTTTGGGGTTACCTTTCAAGTTTATACTAACAGAAAATAAGGGTGATGTATGGAGAATACCGGAAATAAAGATTATATAATAAATCAAATTTGCGAATTTGTTGAAAGTAGCCCTCTTAATGCGCTTGCTTCACAAAACAATATAAGGATTTACGAAACTCCCATCATTGGCATTGCCTCAGCAGATGACCCATATTTTAAGGAGTTTTGTAAACCTGGAATTGTGGGGCCAAAATTTATTTTGCCGGAAGAGTGGGTTCCTAATGCAAAATCCATTATAGTTTACTTCTTGCCATTTACCAAAGAGATAAGAAATTCAAACCGACAATGCGGTTTACCTTCTGATGAGTGGATTTCTGCAAGAATAGATGGAGAAATTTTCAATAACAGAATAAGAGCTTTTCTGGTAGATTTGCTTAAAGATCTGAATTCGGATGCAGTATCTCCAGGTATTGATTCACGTTTCAGCGTTGAACAGAATATTTCTAACTGGTCAGAACGGCATGCGGCCTTTGTTGCTGGCCTTGGAACCTTCGGGCTTCATAGATCCCTTATAACCTCCAAAGGTACGGCTGGAAGAATTGGCAGTGTCATAACAACATTAGATCTTACTGCAACGGCTCGAAACTATACTCAGTACTTTGAATATTGTCCATATCTCACACATGGGAGATGTGGAGCTTGTATTAAGCGCTGTCCCCCTTCAGTTATTACAAAGGAAGGAAAAGATAACAGGAGTTGCGGCGATTATATTAATAAAGAAATATTATCTGTATTTGTGCCACGGTATGGTTGTGGCAAATGCAATATAAACGTACCTTGCGAATATAGAATTCCTGAAATTTAAGTCCTGCTACCATAGTGAATATTCCGGTTAAAATTAAATTATGCATATATTACTTATAACTTATAAAAAGAGCCTTAGCCAAGTAAAATTCCGGTTAAGGCTCTTTTCGCATTTACTTATGATACGGTTCACTTTTCATAATTCTATGCCCTTATAACAAATAAGTTTTAACATCATAACCTTAAAGCAAAAGTGCTTTTAATATTCTAATTCATACCATATTTATTGCTGACTATATAAAAATACCACTTTGAAACATATACCACAAATGGTAGAATTAATCATATACGCTTGAAACAATTTGCATTAACACCAGCTTAGGTATGGGAGGGGAAAATATATGATAATTAAAACAAACCTTAGCAAACCAATATATGACTTTTTAAATAAGAATAGGCTTATTAATCTTAACTTAATTGGTTTCTTAGAAAATGTACCTGATGCAGAGGTATATGTTGATAACGAAACTTGTCCTACTGGAGTAGTAGCAAGAAAAGACTATTTCAGCAGCTTATATACTGAGAACGATGACTTTCTTAATGAAGTTCTTGATACCTTGTATAAGGATGGCTTTTATGGGTTCAGAGCAGTACACAGGCCTATCGCAGAAAAAATAAGAAGCAGATTTATCGTTAATTGGGAAAGCTTAAATGCACTTTATTATCTTCCGGAAAAAGAAGTTGATTTAAGCCGAATAAAGAATCCTGTAAAACCAATTGATATAAAGGATGCAGAAATTATAAACCATTACTACACCTACAAGGATGAGATAAGCCTTAACAAAATAAAGGATGATATAGAAAATAGACCCTCTTCTGCAATATATGTTGACGGTGATATTGCCTCCTGGGTGCTTATTCATAACGATAACTCAATGGGTATTATGTATACTAAGGAGGAATATAGGGGAAGAGGATATGCAGAAGAGGTTACCCTTGACCTTGCAAACAAGATATTAAAATCAGGCCGTGTGCCCTTTCTTACAATAGTTGATGGAAATAACATGTCCCCAGGACTTGCAAAAAAATGTGGGTTTGTACATGAAGGTGTTTTCACTGACTGGTTTGGAATTATTTCAGGAACTCCTAAAGAACTAATTCACTGGCATGATGACTGTGATAAAAAATTTGAAAAAGCAATTGAAACAGTAAGGGAACAACTATCAACCAATACAAACAAGCTGGATTGCATGTATATTATTAACGGTATGGCAAATAACCCAATGTTAATTCCAGAGAACCTCCAAATTGAAGTTGCTGAGACCATGGAAGAAAAGCTTATTTGGTGTACCACTCTTGCAGAAGGATTAGATATAAGCAGTGACAAAAGAAAGGATTTCATTGAAAAGGTCATGAGCATTGTAACAAGTAAAGAATATGAATTTAAGTTGATTTTAGGAACTATTGATGGAAAGCCTACTTCTACTACAGCATTTTTAAGGCTATTTGATGATCTTAGCGGCATTTATATGAGTTCTGTAACTGTAAACGCTGATAAAGATAAAATTCTTGCAGCAACCTTATCTAAAGCATTAAAGAAGATAGAAGAGTATAATATGTATTTGTCCTTTGTAAATTCCGATGAATCAGCACTGGATTTATACAAAGAAATAGGCTTTACTCATAGTCATTACAGGAAACTATAAAAATTTTCACATTAGAGGAGATATTATCATTTTTTGAGCACATAAAAACACTTAAACATTGCTTTGTACCGATCCAATCTGGTAAAATATCCGTTATCTCAGGTTGTAATGTAAGAGCATGTAATTGATCCAATAAATTTTAAATTTACTTATACCACCATAAATTGCTTTATATTCTACTTAAATAATATCAACAGGTACAGTAATATCTCAACCTTAAACATTTTTGTGAAATAAGAATGCGCCATTAGCATTTTGCTAATGGCGCATTCTTTATTGATTATATCCAAATGATTCTAATATTTTAATTACGTTAATCATTTTATCTGAGTTCTTATCAGGCATTGTTATTTCTTTAATACCATTAATATTTGATATATTGCTGTCTATTTTAATAGAACCTTTACCTTGATTATCTTCTATTTCTATTATTGCATTAGTCTTTGTAACATACCCATCTTCAATTGTAAATTTAAAACTAATATTTATATTTTTAAGCTCATCTATAGATTTATTAAACCTTTCAAGCATTTCCTTTGATGAAAGCTTACTTATATCATTTTGAGAATCCTTAATTTGTTTTAAACTATTTGAGTTTTGGATTAAAGCTTTAAAATTATTAAAATACTTTTCATTACCTAAATACTCAGAAACAATATTTTTAACATCATCCTTGCTTAAAGTGAAAGTAACAACACCATTTTTAGAAGTATCTTTTTTATCAATAGCTTCAAATTTTTCTAATTTCTTTTTATCTTTGTATTTATTAAATACGGATATTATATCATTACCAACTTGTTCTCCAATTTTGTTATCAGCATTGCTATTCCTAGTATTATTATATTTTGTATACTCTTCCTGTGATAAGTTTTTTTTCATTAATCCATCTAAATCTTTACTTGATAAATAAAAACTATCTGCATTAGCAAAAACCTCTCCTAAACTTTTCTTTAATACTCCTGGAACACCAACAAAAAAGTCAAAATCCTTACCCTTATTATATGTATTAATAAATATTGGAGCTTCTATTGCTGCTCCTTCAGAAGATAGTTTTAAATTTCCACTTACTTTTTGGCTTTGCTCTTCTTTTTTAAGATCGCCTTTTAAATTAATGGATGTATTTCCTTGATTTATAAAATTCTCTGCTGGGTTATTTCCAACTTTTTTAGGATTATTAGGAATATTCATGGTAACATTAAACTCATATGAACACGAGCTAATTTTCCCGTTATTCAAAATTGCTGTACTTAATTTTATCTTTTGACCACACCCTGATAAAATTATCATCATTATGCACATAATGATGGACAATAAACTTAACTTTTTTTTCATTAGTAAAATCCCCCTAATAGTCAATAATTTTCAATGCTTTCCATATTACATTTTATTATGAATTACTACATTTTTCAACCATTACATACATTCTTTTCAAAAACTAAAGAAAGGTGAATTTAATCTTTTTATAAATAAAAATGAGCCAATATGATAAAGACCATAATGACTCATTATATTACAATTAAATCTCATTTACTTATGGTATGGTTCACCGTAAATACTACAATTAGGGTTCTATATAACAGAATCGATACTTTATAATTTAAATCTATATCCAACACCCCAAACAGTTTCAATATACTGAGGCCTTGCTGGATTTACCTCTAGTTTTTCCCTTAGCTTTCCTATATGAACGGTAACCGTAGCTATATCTCCGAGAGAATCAACGCCCCAGATCCTTTCAAAAATTTCATTTTTACTGAATACCCTATTAGGATGCTCAGCTAAAAATGATAGCAAGTCAAACTCCTTAGTAGTAAACATAATTTCATCATCATTTAAAAACACCCTTCTTGACAGCTTATCTATATAAATCCCCCTAATTCTTATTTCTTCTTTCTTCTCTTTTTTATCTCCAATAAGTCTGTCATACCTAGCCAGGTGAGCTTTTACCCTTGCTACTAACTCACCTGGACTAAAGGGTTTTATAATATAGTCATCAGCCCCAAGACCAAGACCTCTAACCTTATCTATGTCCTCTTTTCTTGCGGAGACCATTAATATAGGAATATTGCTTTCAAGCCTAATCTGCTTGCAAATTTCAAACCCATCCACCTTAGGAAGCATCAAATCAAGTATTATTAAATCATATTCCCCGTTTTTTGCCCTTCTTAGCCCACTATCGCCGCTATATTCAATATCCACAGAATAGGAATTAATCTCAAGATAGTCTCTTTCAAGTTCCGCAATACTCTTTTCATCTTCAATGATAAGTATTTTTTTCATTTTTTCCTCCTACTTTTTAATTGTTTTGAGAGTAAAAAAGATACTTGTTCCTTTTCCCTCTTCACTCTCAGCCCAGACCTTGCCTTCATGCTCCTCTATTATTCGTTTTACAATTGCAAGTCCCAGTCCACTTCCTCCTGTCAAACTGCTTCTAGATTTATCTGTTCTATAAAATCTATCAAATATACACGGAATATCTTCCTTTGGAATTCCCTGGCCATTATCCTTGATTTCAATAATTACTTTATCATCATTCTCTTCAAGCCTTATATCAATTTTTCCTTCTTCTTTATCCATGTACTTTGAGGCGTTTTCAACAATATTGATGATTACTCTCTTTAACTTTTCATTATCAACTAGAACAAAAGGATTAGTAATCTTTTCAGTATTCAAATTCAAGGATATATTGTCTTTTTCTAAGCCTAAACTCAATTCCTGTACACAATCCTCTAAGTATTCTTTAATATCCACCTGTTCAAAATTAAAGGTTAGATTATTTAAGTCCAGCTTGGAGAATAAAAATAATTCATCTATGAGTTTATCTAAATCAGACGCTTTAGCATAAATTGTTCTGATATACCTTTCTGTTTTTTCAGGAGTATCAGCTACACCATCTAAAATCCCCTCTACATAACCCTTAATAGCCGTTACAGGGGTTTTTAAATCATGAGAAATATTGCTTATGAGTTCTTTTCTATTATTCTCATATTGCATCTGTAGATTAATAGATTCCTTTAGTTTCACCCTCATTTTTTCAAAAGCAGTACATAATTCTCCTATCTCGTCCTCTGAAGCTGGTTTAACCTCAAATTCTAAATTTCCTTCCTCTATCTGATTTGCAGCATTCTTTAATGTTTCTATTGGTCTTAGTACTCCTTTAGACACATAATAGGTAAGTATTCCATCTGTAGCTATTAAAATTAGCAAAATTACTACGCACATGTATAAAACAACTCTTCCTACTCTCTTCAAAATTGGAGTCATATCTGTTATAAAAAATACAGTGCCTTGACTTTTATCAGTAAAATAAAAGTCCTGGTGCCTCATAAAAGTGACTTCATTTCCTAAAAGAGCGCGTTCATAGCTTCCACTAGTTGCTGAGCCAAACTCAGGTAAGACTTCATTCAAGTCAAGCCGCTTTAAGTTATTAGACGAATATATAATATTGTTATTTATTCTTACTACTGCGCTGGTATTAAGCTTATTTAACTCTTTTTCCAAATTTTCAAGATACATTTTATCTCGTAGCACATCTGGATTTTCAGATGCTACTACTTTGATATTATCAAAGGCCTCCTGATTTTTCTCCATAACCTGTTTTACTGGATTACCTTTAAATTCGAAGCCATAGGAACCAGCTACAGCTCTTACATTAATTACTACCATTACAGCCGCTGCTATAATGGTAAGTATTATAGGCGCAACAAACATCACCACATAGGACAATATCAATCTTGTTTTAAAGGACATGACTTCAACTCCTTATATCCCTACTAAGCATGTATAATTAAATAAATATCTTTTCAATTCCATTCAATCCATTTGCATATAGTATATACATATTTTGCTTACATCTATTCCCTTTTATCTGCTCCTTCTTCCGTTGTTATTTTCATTAGTTTCCACCATTACTCTTAGATGCCCATGGCCCCTACTACCCAACTATTACTATTAAAATCTCTTACTTTCCTTAATAGCAATACCACATGCAACAAGGGCAATAACAAGTCCAATTTCTTGTATCCAGGTTCCCGAAAAAGCACTTATTACTGCTGGATGGCTCAGGCGGTCATATAATCCTGGTGCTATGAAGCCCATGATAAAAATAAAAAGTGTCATAATTTCGGTAACAATCAGTGTCCATCTCCATCTTCCAAATCCAATAAGTACTGCCTCTGCTAGTAAAATTATAGTTCCAATAGGAACTGATTGATTAATCCATCCCGTCAGAAATAAGGTTAAAATTCCTGCTCCTCCGAGAACTAGACCAACTACTGCCAGTTTAACTGATGAAGTTAATTGTAATCTTTTATTAATATTTTCTTTATTGTTCATGCTTTCTCTCCTTATAATTTGCCTGTTCCTTAGACTTTATTTTTACTACGACTTCATTATACGAGACAGGTATAAAACTGATATAAAGCAAATATAAAAAAAATCTAAAAAAAGCTTACCATTTCATAAATATCTTCAACTATCATTAGGACAATTTCTTTCTAAAGTTTTTATATATTTTTATTTTAGTTTAATAAATGTTTTATATGGATTTTATTATCTTTCTATATAATAAAATTCATGGAACACAAAATAGATTGTTCCTTATTAAACTATTACAAATATGAAGGAGGTAATTTCTATGTTTAGAGCAGGCTTTGGCTTCCCAGCTTTTATGCTTTTAGCAATGTTTTTAAGACTCATATTCATTACATTATTGATTGTATTTATGGGGAGACGTTTTAGAAAGTTTGGCAGATGTAAAAATAGCGCTCTAGTTATGCTAGATAATAAATTTGCCAGTGGTGAGATTACAGAAGATGAATATCTCAAGAGAAGAAGTATACTAACTCAATAGAAGTTTTCATAAAAACTACATTGAAACAAAAAACTATCGAAGTTAAATTCGATAGTTTTTTGTTTTATCTATTTATGGTACAGTCCACCTTAACGGGGATAACTAAGGTTTATTAAAGCAGCTTCTAATAATAGTTGTAAATATACGCTTACACATATGGCCATCATATGGTATTACTTTAGTATCAACATATTCTATTACAGCTTTATATGGAATATTCTCAGATTTGCAATTATATTTGTATTAGCTGATTTGGCTTATAAACTATCATTAATTACTGCAACTTTCATTACTCTATTTCCTATCCTTCATTTTTATATTTATTTATATAACTGTAGGTTCTCTCCTTGGCTTTCAATCCATATATTTAAAAGTTCTTTTAAATCATCAACCTTTTCCTTATCTGTAGAGCCTTCATTAGGTTTAAGTTTTTCTACAACTTTGAATTCAAAGGCATTTTCTCCATAAGCAGCCCAATCCTCTTGTAACTTTTTAATTTTAAATCTACCCAAATTTAATTGAAATTTAATAGATTCAAAGGGCTTATATAAATTTGCACATATATCTACATAAGAATACCCATTACCCGTATTATGTATTTGAATTATGCCCATCTCTATTTCTTGCTGCTTATAGTTTTTAATAATTTCTTTTTTATTTATATTTTTCATAAGATTTTCCTCACAATTCTTATAATATTTGCTTCCATCATTGTTTCTGCTCAAGTACCCATAGTCAACCAGGTACCGTCGTATTATTGCATCATCTTCATAAATAGTTTTAATGATTTTCTTTACTTCTGCTTCCGTATATTCTCTATCAGGCTCAAACAAATCAGCAAACCTTGGTAATAATGCTTTTCTCTTCTCTTCCTTAACAGGGAAAACACGCAGCTTGGGATTTGTTATTTGAGGCATCTTTTCCTCAGCTAATTCCATAACAGCCAAAAATGCCCGTGCTTGTCTTGCCCTTTCTCTCAATGCAAATCTCATATTTCTTACTGTAGATTCTGCACATGCAAGCTTCATCGCTATTTCTTTATCACTATGTTTATTAGATACCATATCTAAAAACTCTTTTTGAATTTCAGTCAATCCTGTGTATTTTTTATCCAGCATCAGAAGCCTTTCAATGGCATTTCCATGGTTTGTAGTGTGAATACTAACATCATTTTCACCAATATATTCTCCACATACTAAACAAATAAATTCTGCCTTTTTACCATCCCATACATAACCTCTTTTAAAATCTTCTATAGTTGCATTACGAATAAAGTCGTCCATATATTTCTCCTGTCTATTAATTTCATAGACAATATAACACTTTTTCTTTGTCTTTGTCAACTACACGTTTATATTAAATAAAAAAACTCTTACCAGTATTGCTTTGGTAAAAGTCTCTATAAATATAATTATATCTTTTTGTTATACTATCTTGAATCCAGCTTACACTATCACCTTTTTAGCACCAACCCAAATTGTAAATAAAAATGAGCCACCTAAAGCAAATTAGGTAGCACATTCTATGTTAATGCACTTTTTCATTTCTGAAACAATTCTTTGTATAGTCTTAGGTGACAGATAATACTTCGCTGAAAGTAATTGTGTAGACATTCCTTTTAGATAATCTTCATATATACTTGTATTCCTCTTCAAAAGTTCATTTTTACTCTCGGTTAGTTCACCCCATGCAATCTTATTTTCCTCTTTCTTCGGTATATAAATGTATTCACCGTCCACGTATTTTTGAATTATTTCTAATACCTCATTAGGGAAAATATCTCTCGCATTTGAATAGCTCATTTTATGCTCCTCCTAAATATAATTTTATTTTAGGATTAGCAAAGGCTATTATATAATCTTAATCTTTAAACGTTATGCAATAGCCTCTGCTATGCATAAATAACATATCTTCTCATAAAAAATAATACCCCTTTCCTAACTGCAACTGTATAATTTCACTAAAGCACACAAAATAATAGCAATAGCTACTATAACTTGTTCTTCACATATATAATTGTATCATATATATCCAATATATGTCTAAAGATTACAAGTGATTTTTTATTCTACACTAAACCTTCTATATCTTAATTGAAGTCATACATTTTAATAAAGCAGCTTATATTATAGCTTGTAAAACTTCTATATTCTCTACTTCCTTCAAAACATGTATCTCCATCCCATCTCTTACTTTTATATCTAATGAATTTTTATCATCATTGATGAAGAAGACTCCTTTTCTATGCTTCTCTTTTATTTTGCTTCTTGAAAGTCCAAGTTTATCACTTATGAGCTTATCCACTCTCATTTCTATTGGATACTTACAAATTATTTCAATAACTAGTTCATTTTCATTTATATAGTATGCCTCTAATTTTCTTTGGATTAACTTGTAATTTACATCTTCTAAAATAACTTCAGCTTTGTTTTTATTATATACACTCAAATTAAAGGCATATTCTCTAGCCAATTCTTTGTCATTAGAAAGAAATTTTTCATATTCATATTTATTAATATCATTAGGCTTTATTCTTTCATATATTGTCATATTCCAAGTAGATTTACATTTTTCACATTCATAAATTAGCCAGATATCAATGTTATTTTTATTTGCGTTAACTCTAAATTTTTCTTTGCTTATATAATGTGATTTTTGATTACATTTAGGACAATTTCTTTTTACTATTGGTAAATTCTCGGGAACTAGTTCCCATTGATATTTATTTAAATAGCTCATTTTGCTCCTCCTAGTCATTCAATTTTTAGGATTTGCAAAGGCTACTTCATCATATTTTTAAAATAATGCAATAGCCTCTGCTATGCATTAAAAATATCTCTTGTCATAAACAATTCCTCCAATCTTTTTTCTACATATATTTTATCAGCTCTACATAGTACATAAAACCTCATTCTTATTTCATAAATAAAAATGAGCCAATATGATAAGATCATAATGACTCATTATTTTACAATAAAACCTCATTTACTTATGATACGGTTCACCGTAACGGGTATAACGAAGGTTTTTTAGAGGCTGTATTTTAAAATAGTATTGATAATGTGACAAATTTTTAATGCAAGCCTAAAATATTTTCTATCCATAATTAAAAACTACTGTATACCTAATGGCTATTAGCATTTTTTTCAACTGTTTCTTTCAATCCTTTGAGAATGATCTCCCAATTTTGATAAACTCGATTAAACATTTCATCTGTTATAATGTTGTCTTGATTGATTGTAAGTAAAGTATCTTCACCTTTCTTAATTAGTTCATAAGTTATATTTGCATAGTTTTCTGATTTATCTTCCAAGCCAGAAAGTGGAGACCAAAAAGCATATTGGAAAATCTTATTTGTTATTAATTTCAAAATTAGACCCTTGTCCTCATAAGTCTTCCCTTCCCACTTTCCTCTAAAAATTATAGGACTTCCAATGTTCCATTCAGAAATTGCTTCAGTACCAAATAAATACTGTTTTATCAATTTAGGATTTATCAACGCATTCCAAACTTTAGATATATCAGCATTAATTTCAATTTCTTTCTTTACAACTAATTGTTTAGGCATAAATATTCGCTCCTTTTAATATTTTATTTAACTCTGGCGATATAGCCTTTTCAAAGGACTAAAACAGTTACCTAAATGTCATTACTTATATTCCTTATAAATTCACTAATGGCTTCTGTAACTTTTTCAGGCTGCTCCTCTGCCGAAAAGTGTCCACAGCTTTCAATTACTTTTGATTCTATATTTTGTAGTCCGTTGTCTCTAAATCCTTTCATGTAGGTTTCAATGTTAGTGTGTTCATCTTGCCCACGCAAATATAGAATCGGCACCGATACAATATCATCTTTTGCTTGAATATTATCTTTTTCATCCAAGGTAAAACATCTGTAAAAATCAAATCCTGCTTTTAAGGCACTTGGACGGCTATATGCTTCAGCATATAATTTTCTTTGAGCCTCACTCATTTTTTTACTCTTTCCTGCAAGAGCATCATAGAAATAAGAAAAGTATTTCTGTTCATTGCCTGTAACAAGTAATTCAGGTAACTCGGGTACAGAATGAAAAGCAAAATGCCAAATATATGGATTGCTTTTTACCGTATCCCACGGCTCAACTCCAGGAATGGCAACATTCATAATTACCGCGCGTGAAACTATGCTGGGATAGTTCTTCAAAAAGGCATAAGTTACCTGTCCCCCGACATCACATCCGACTAACGTAACATCGGATAAATTCAAGGTGTCCATAACATCGTGTACATACTCTGCTATATTTCGCTTTCTGTATGACTGTAGTGGGATTTCTGAGTCACCTACACCAGGTATGTCAATGGCAACTACATGATAATTATTAGAAAGAAGCGTCATCACAGTTTTGAATTCCAACCAACATGTAGGCCACCCATGAATAAAAAATACTACTGGCTTCAATGTTGAGCCAGCTTCAACTACATGAACAGGTATCCCTTTTACAACAATTTTCCTATGTGTAAAGGCTCGCTTTGTATTATTTTCTTTATCTATCATTCTAGCTCACTCCTAAAAAGTTTCTTAATCACTTAATTATTATAATACCCATAACATGACAACAGCTCGTCATGTTATACTTTGGGTATGAAACTTTTTTATTTCATCAATCTTATGAAGTAGCTTTTCCTTTACATATAGAGGTTCTAAAATTTCAACAGAAGTACCAAAGGACAGAAGAAATCCATATAACCAATCATCCTCTGGCAAACTTATGGATACAAGAAGTGAACCATCTTCATCTTGTAATATGTGCTTTTGATTAAATTCATCATAAATCCTGTATGCTGCTTGGTGAGCAACACGTAGCTTCAAATGGGTTAATGAATATGAAGTATTAGTTGGAATTTCAATTGGCGGAAGATGAAACTGTTTATCTGCAAAGTTTTTTGATAGAATCCTAATATCTTGCATCCTGATAATTTTGAAAGTTCTGTAGTCCTGTTTCAAAAGATCATATCCTTGCATATACCAGGATTTTACTTTAAATATAAGTTTTAACGGATATGCTGTTCTATGTGTGATGTCACCCTGGGAGCTTAGATAAGTAAATGATACGGCTTGCTTTCCGATAACAGCATCTTTCAGTGTTTCGAATCTCTCTTTGTCAGGTTTCCAATTGGTCCAGGATGAAAAATCAACTTCAATCCAACTATTACCTGTTTTGTTAAAGAGGATACAGAGTTTCGAAAGTACATCACTAACATCAATATGATTTGTGGATGACATACTTTGCAAAGCAAATAGAATCTGATTTTGCTCATTATCAGAAATTGTAGTCTTATTCAAAATATAATTATCAAGGATAGATATACCTCCACCCTTCCCCTGTAAAGAATAAATAGGAATACCTGCCGCCGATAAAGTCTCTATATCGCGTAGTATTGTTCTTACGGAAACCTCAAAATGTTCTGCTAATTCTTTGGCTGTTGTACGTTTCTTATAAAGCAATAGATATACAATTTCAAAAAGTCTATTTATCTGCATGTCGTCACCTCTGAAATATTTTAACATATATACGTAATGTTAAAACAATAAAATCCAGACATTAAAGTTACCTAGTTATTTAACTACTTGATAATCTTACTCCTGGTATTGATAAAAACCTCATTTACTTATGGTACGGTTCCCCTGCATTAATCCTAAACCCTCTATAAACCTGTTCTAAGAGTATAACCCTCATAAGCTGATGAGGAAAGGTCATCTTTGAAAATGAAAGCTTATAATCAGCTCTGTTTAGTACCTCTTTTGAAAGCCCTAAAGAGCCTCCAATTACAAAGGCAATATTGCTATTTCCCCTAACCCCAGCTTCTTTTATAAAGGCTGCCAGTTCTTCTGAGGAGAGCATCTTCCCATCTATAGCAAGTGCCACTACATACATGTTATCCTTTACGCACTTTAATATAGCTTCTCCTTCTTTGGACTTTATTTGAAGCTCTTCTTTTTCTGAGGCATTGTCCGGTGTTTTTTCATCTTGAAGCTCAAGAATCTCTAGTTTACAATATCTGCTTAGGCGCTTTGAATACTCTGTTATTGCATCTTTAAGATATTTTTCTTTTATTTTTCCAACTGTAATAAGTGTTATGTTCATTTCTATCTCCATTCTTTTGCCTTTAGGGCGTAAGATTTCCTAAGACTATTTTAGCCTATTTTATTTAAACTGAAAACAATTCTTGTTTTTTATTAGTCATAAGTTTTTACCTATAATAAAGCCATCTAAAAATAGTTAAAAGGAGCTGAACGTTTATAATTCATACAGCTCCTTTTAACTAAAACTGCCTATAACCATTTTTAAACCCCTATACTATAAGCTTACAACATCTTTAAGCTTATCATTACCTAATACTGTTTCTTTAGCACAAACTAAAAGTCCTATCATTTCTATAATAACTGTTAATACATTAACTAAATTCCTCATTCTACATCCTCCAAGCTTGTTATTTACTATGCTCTAATTATAGTATAGAAGGTTGTAAAATGCTCTTTCTGCAGGCTTACAGTTTGTCTACTTACCTTACAGTTTTGTAATAATATAATACAAAAAATTAAAAACTCCTCTGCAATATTTTGCAAAGGAGCATTATTAGCTATTTACCACAGCACTTTTTATATTTCTTTCCACTGCCGCATGGACATGGATCATTTCTTCCTATCTTGTTTTCATTTACAACTGTCTTTGATTCTCTATATTTAACTTGAATTTCTTTTCTCTTTTCTGGTGAAAGAATTGCTTCCCATTGTGGAAGAGTATATAGATAATCAGCCTTAGCATCAAGCATATTGAAATATAACTTTTCAAAGTCAATCTTTATTTCAATTTCTGTATCTGCATCAATTTCTTCTAAATTAATATTTTCAGCAAGGCTTTCATTTATTCCATCAAGGAATCCCATAAAGAATATTTCATCAGCTCCATATTCTGGTGCTAAGGTCTTTACGTTACCTTTTATAGTATCTTTATGATTAGCTAATATTTTTGTGTATATATTTTTTTCTATTGTTCCATATTCCTTCCAGAAGGCTGCTTCCCCTCTTGTCTTTACATATTCAACAACCATATCTGTCCACTCTTTGTATAGGCTCATCTTTTAATCTCCTTTAGTAAATAATATGTTTATTAGTCTTATGTTCACTATTATAATAAAAATCCTATGAATTTGCAATATTTGTAATTTAATACAAACTACTATATTTCAGAAGCTTCTTTAAGCACATACTTTGCTTTTTTATCACAATAGCTGCATTTTTCATCTGCAGCTTCACAAAGATTTGGAAAAGCTTCATTTTCTATTAAAAAATCGTCAAAAGCCATATCCATATGTTCTTCACAAGCATTCTTACTTTTTCCTTGCATCAATATCGTCCTTTCCGAAAGGCTTAGATATATCATAGTTTCCACCTAAGGTGTCAACTTCCTTACTATCAATTAGAAGTTTAATTTTTACTATGGATGGAAGCTGGGTTAATGAGTTAGCTATACTTTTAAGGCTTGCTTCTTCCTTTGATTTAGTCATAGAAACCTTAGCCTCTTTGCTTAAATTTACATATGCAATACTATCTTTTATAGAAAAGCTCAATAATCTAGTTTCCTTTGGAAGTATTGGCTTCAATTTACTTTCTACAGAAGGTCCTTTTATTAGTTCCTGCATAATAAGTTCACCTAAAAGTTCCTCTTTTTGAATAAGCCTTTCCTCCTTTGCTATTTCAACCTTTTTTTCATCAGTGGAGGAATCGAAATATAAAGCTAAATCTATAGCATTATCTTTCTCATTAGGCATAGTTATACTTTTAACTTTTTCTTTATTATTTATGCTTACCTTATCTTCCTTTTGACATGCTGTAAATGCTACGCTAGATACCATGATTACCCCAAGTACAAATACTCCAAATATTCTTTTCATCTTCTCACCTTTTCCTAAAATTCAATATAGTTGCTTGGCATATCTCTTTTGGCCACAGTAAGAATTAAATCCTTATTAAGCTGTAGGCCGCTTTCTCTTATGGTATTTACCACAGTTTGATACGCAAGTTCTGGATAATTATTAGTTTTACTTAGGTGTCCAAGAATAATTTTCTTTTGTTTACCATCTGTAATGTCTACAATAGCTCGACCACAATCTTCATTAGATAAGTGTCCAACTTCACTTAGTATTCTTCTTTTTAAACTATAAGGGTATGGTCCAAACTTAAGCATTTCAATATCGTGATTGCTCTCTAAAAGAAGCACATCTGCATCCTTAATCGCTAACTTTACCTCATCAGAAAAGTACCCTAAATCTGTAGCTATGCAAGTCTTCTTTTTTCCATCATTAACAGCATATCCTGAAGGAGAAGCTGCATCATGTGGAATGCTAAAATTAATTATGTCCATGTCTTTTATAGTTACACATTCTTCAGAAATTACTTTAATGTTGTGTTCTTTTATCTTTCCAACAGTATTCTCCATTCCTCTCCAAGTAGGCTCATTTGCATACACAGGAATATCGTACTTTCTTGATAATACCCCTACTCCCTTGGTATGGTCTGTATGTTCATGAGTTATAAAAATACCGTCAAGTTCCTCAGGCTTTTGTCCTATACTCTTTAATGCCTGTTCTATACTCTTGCCTGGCATTCCAACATCAACAAGAATTTTAGCATTGCCGGAGGATACAAATATACTGTTGCCACTGCTACCACTATATAAAGAACAAAAAATCATATCATTTCTCCCCCTGTATAGGCCGCATTAGGCTGTAAGTATATTAGCATTCTTCAACCTTTACTCTTCTAATATCTGCGCCTAAGAGTTTAAACTTATCTTCTATGTTTGGATAGCCTCTATCTATATGTTCTATACAGTGAACTTCTGTTGTACCTTCTGCTACAAGCCCTGCTATTATCATAGCTGCTCCTGCTCTTAAGTCGGTAGCCCTAATCACTGCTCCTGTAAGCTTTTCTACTCCATCTATAATAGCTGTTCTTCCTTCTACCTTTACTACTGCACCCATTTTCTTTAATTCATCTACGTGCTTAAATCTGCTTTCCCATATGCTTTCATTTATTATACTTCTACCATTAGCTATACAAAGCAATGTACTCATTGGCTGCTGTATATCTGTTGGAAAGCCTGGATAAGGAAGTGTTTTTACATTTACAGCCTTTAGATTTCTATCTGATATTATTGTAAGTGAATCTTCGTTTTCTACTACTTCAACGCCTACTTCTATGAGCTTAGCTGAAATAGACTCCATATGTTTTGGAATTATATTCGTTACAGTAACTTCGCCGCCACAAGCTGCTGCTGCTATCATATATGTACCAGCTTCAATTTGGTCAGGAATTACACTATAGTTGCAGCCCTTTAGTTCTGAAACTCCAACTATTCTTATTATATCTGTACCTGCTCCTTTTATGTTGGCTCCCATTGTATTAAGAAAATTTGCCACATCAACTACATGTGGTTCTTTTGCTACATTTTCAAGTATAGTAGTTCCTTCTGCTAAAGCAGCTGCAAGCATTACATTTATAGTAGCACCTACACTTACTACGTCAAAATACACATTAGCTCCAACAAGCTTTTCTGCGGTAACTATAGCTGCTCCATGTTCAATTGTAACTTTAGCACCTAACGCTTCAAAGCCCTTTATGTGTTGATCTATAGGTCTTACTCCTATAGGACATCCACCTGGCAAATCAACTTTTGCCTTTTTAAATCTTCCAAGAAGTGCACCTATTAAATAATAGGATGCTCTCATATTTCTAACATCATCTGTATTTGCATTTACACTATTAATTGAAGTACTATCTATAGTAACTGAATTTGCCTGTCTTATTATCTTACATCCTAGATGTTCCATTATTCTTTCAAGACATTGAACATCTTCGATATCTGGAATATTATCTATCACTGAAATACTGCTGCTAGCCATAATCGCTGCAGGCAATATAGCTACTGCTGCATTTTTAGCGCCACTTATTTCGACTTTTCCGAATAATCTTTTTCCGCCGTTGATTACTAGCTTTTCCATCCCCACATCCATCCTTATCAAGTTTTTGTTAATATATAGAAACTTAGTTAAATCCTACTCATCGTCAATTGTTACAAAATTTATTATACCATATTATTAGTAAATTAACATTATAAATTGAACAATTCACTATTTAGAATTTTGTGTCATAGATGCCAAAATTCGTCTACATATTATTTGCTTCTTTTCAAATATTATTACTATTAATTTTTAAACCATTAACTATAATAGCACAAATCATCAAAAATACTAGAGGTTTATTATATATAAGTTGAAAAAATATAGAAATAACCTGTTTTTTTTGCTCATATATCAAAATTCACAAAAAAATTTCAGCATTAAAGCAATGCTGAAATTTGTGTGTGAATTTCAAATGAAATAAATTGAAAACTTTTAGTTTATAGAATGTAAATTTTAGCTTCTTTCAAAGCTTCCGCAATCTGTGCATTCAGGTGTTTTTGCTACTGATTCATGTTTAGTTACTTCTATTTGTTGTAGTGTGCAATAATTATCATCATTGCAGTGATATTTACATTCAGTTACTGTACATCCTATACTATCATTGTGTTCTGCATTATTAACTCTTTGCTTATTCATATATGGTATCCTCCTGTTAAAATAAAAATTTAATATAGCTTTCATAACTTTTGCTACAAAATTAGTATGGATATAAGCCTGATATATTATACCTAGTATATTTTTTACAACTTATTTAGACGCTTATTTAAACTTTGAAAAAATTATCTTGAAATATTATAAAAACTAGGTTTAAAATATAAACTGTGTATATTAGTAACAAACTAGTAATATATTAAGACTAGTTGATATTTGTGAATTATTTGGGGAAACCTTAAGCTTTAAAAAATTATAATTGCTAAATCATCAAAGTATTTATAATTGCTCTAGTAAATTATTATTTTAAGCTTATAGGGAATATGGAGGGCAAAATGAAATACTATTTAGTTGCTTTATTTGATAATGAATCACATGAAGCCATGGAGAGCATCCAAAAGAACGTATGTCGTAAGTACAAACTGAGCAAAAACACACCTATTCTTCACATAACCTTGGAAGCTGTTGAAGATCCTGATTTTGAGAAGCTATACAGGGTTATTTGTGATATTTTAAAACCATACAAAAAATTCAAAATTGAAACAACTGGAGTACTTTGCTCTGAGCCTCCATATAAATCTGTAAACCTAAAAATTGAGAATAAAGGTTACATTATAAGACTAGCTAGAACTATAAATGATACCCTTAGACTTCATGGTTTTAATGTTAAAGAGAATGCAGATAATTTTAATTTACATGTATCTCTTGGCAGCACCAATTATCCTAATAAAGAATGGTCTAATAAAGAATATGTAGCCGCTAGTCTGAATACAAAATCACAAACGCCTTATTGGCTGGCAAAGGTTGATAGAATTGAATTATGGAAAGCAACAAATAATAAGAAAGATATGCTTGTAAAAAGCTTTCCTTTAAAAGATTATTAAAATTGAAATTAAAACTTGACTCCTTATTGGATTCAAGTTTTTTTATTTTAGAGTAATTTTTTATTAAATATTTCGTAATTAATATAAAAAAACTTTTAAAATCAAAAAACTAAAACACAATTTAAATTGTCTAATGTATGTAAATAGCTTTTGAGAGGGGTTAGGATAGATGTGAGCGAAAGTGTTCTTCTAAATAATGACCTTAGTAAAACTGAATTTTGTAGTCTTATAGAACAAAAGAGGGATAATCTTTATAGACTTGCCTTTATGTATGTAAAAAATCAAGAAGATGCTCTTGATATTGTACATGAAGCAGTTTATAAGGCTTACATATCTTTAGGCAAGTTAAAAGATAGTACATACTTTAATACTTGGATTACACGGATAGTTATAAACTGTTCCTTAAACCATATTAAAAAGAATAAAAGAATCTTGAATTTTTCAGAGTTTTCTTTTGGAACAGCTTCTAAAGAAGTTAACAGAGAGGAAATTATAGATTTATATGAGGCAGTAGATAATCTAAAAGATAAGTATAAGACTGTAATTATCTTAAAGTACTTTGAAGATTTAACTATTAATTCTATAGCAGAAATAATGGATTGCCCCGAAAATACCGTTAAAACTTATCTTCATAAAGCTTTAAAACTTCTTAGAATTCAATTAAAGGAGGAGGATTTATAATGAGTTCTTCTAAAAAAATTAATGAAGATAATCTAAAAAAAGCAAAACAAAAATATGAGAATATAGAGATACCTGCCAGTTTGGATTCCACAATTGAAAAAGCTGTGGAAAAAGGCGAAAAAAAGGATATTTTTAAATATAGATTCCCTTTAACTGCTGCAGCATTTTTATGCTTTATCTTGCTTGCTTTAAGTTGCTTCCCAAAATTAAATTTTATAGCACCGGCTTCGGCTAATACCGAGGTAGCAGATAATAAAAATGTCTCTGGAGATATAACTGTTAAAGCAGCTCCTCTTCCAACTGTAGATTCCTATGAAAACATGAAAAAGCTTTTAGGCTCTACACTTCATTTTGCTAATGCTTCCAATAAAGATGTTGTAGAAACTAAAGGTGCTGGAGGTTATGCTATTAAAGATGATCTTACTAAATCGGCACCTATCGATAACAACATGAGTAGCTCAAATATTTCTAAAAAAGCATACCCTGACTACTCCACTACAAATAACCAGGTACAAGGAGTAGAAGAAGGAGATGTAGTAAAAACTGATGGAGATTATATATATAAG
This sequence comes from Clostridium omnivorum, assembly GCF_026012015.1. Classification (NCBI taxonomy): domain Bacteria; kingdom Bacillati; phylum Bacillota; class Clostridia; order Eubacteriales; family Clostridiaceae; genus Clostridium; species Clostridium omnivorum. The sequence goes on from NZ_BRXR01000001.1 coordinate 1,897,484, forward strand.
ATAAATGGAAGCACTGCTCAAATTATAAGAGCCCTTCCTGCCACAGAAATGAAAGTTATTAAGAACATTACATTAAATAATGAAATTAGACTTCAAGAACTGTTTGTTGACAATAAAACCTTAACTGTAATTGGAACTTATTATAAAAAAAATGATGCAACTAATACAACAGAGGACTATAACATTGATTCAATCTATCCTATAAATAGTACTCCTATAACAAAGGTACTAATATATAACATAAGCGATAAAAGCAGCATTTCCGAATTGCGTTCCTTTGAAGTATCTGGTTCGTATTATACTGCAAGAAAGATTGATTCAAAAATATATATTATTTCTAATCAATTTATTAATTTATACAAAAAAAGCGGTGGTGAGCAGCCTGCCCTGCCTTTTTACTCAGACGATACTAAAAAGAGTGCTTATACGGATATAACTTTGGATAAAATTAAATACTGCCCAGATGCAGTGGCTCCAAATTATTTAAATATATCATCAATAGATACAGCTATGCCTAATAGCGGCCTAGAGATTTCAACCTACATGACCTCTGCAGGAAATATATATGTTTCTGATAAAAATCTCTATGTAGCTGGATACGATATTACTAAGTTAAATAACTCACCTTCAACTACACTTTATAAATTTTCTCTAGATAAGGGTAAAGCACAGTATCTTAGCAAAGCTGAAGTTCCTGGCACCACCCTAAATCAATTTTCTATGGATGAAAATAATGGCTACTTCAGAATTGCTACTACGGTAAATGGCTCTACCTCAAAGAACAATCTATATGTACTAGATAATAATTTGTCTATAGTGGGGAAAATCGAGAATATTGCTCCCTCAGAGAGAATTTATTCCACAAGATTTATGGGTGACAGAGCTTATATGGTAACCTTTAAGAATACAGATCCTCTTTATGTTATAGATTTAAAAACACCAGAAAGCCCAAAAATTCTTGGAGAACTTAAGCTTCCTGGCTTCAGCACCTATCTTCATCCTTATGATGAAAATCATATTATTGGGTTTGGAAAGGATACAGAAGAAGTATCTGAAACAACCTCTTCCTCTAATACAGTTACTAAAAGGGTAATTCAAAAGGGCCTAAAGCTGGCTATTTTTGATGTTACAAATGTGAATGACCCTAAAGTGATGTTTTCAACCACTATTGGAGATAATGGAACAGATTCCGCAGCATTGTATAACCATAAAGCCTTCCTGTTTTCTAAGGAACGTCAGCTTCTGGCTTTTCCTCTTTCGGTTAATGAATTTGATAATAAAGTCCCGAGAAATCCAAACGATCCTTATGGTACCCTAAAATTTGAAGGTGCTTATGTATACAAGGTAGACCTTGAAAATGGCTTTACTTTAAAGAGTAAAATATCTAATCAGTCTTACAGCAATAAGGATTTTAAAACGTTTACTATAGGCTTTGACTATAGTATACAGAGACTTCTTTATATAAATAACTCTTTATACTCTGTATCAAACAACAGAATAAGCGCCTACAATATGGCTGATTACAGCCAGGTTGGCAGCTTAAGTACTGAAGTCAAATAAAACTAAGGGAGCCGCAACACTAGCGTTCATTTGCGCTATTGCTGCGGCTCCAATTTATTATTGTTTTTTACCACATCTAGGGCAATAGTTGTCCTCAGCTTTCATCTCACAATAGCAATGCCTGCAGTTTTTCATTTCCTTAGCCCTAAGCTTTCTTTCTTTAAGTTCCTTTATATCCTTTTCTATATCCTCTATTTCCTTACACTTAGATATAAAATCCTTATCTACTTCCATTCCTTCTATATATCTTTTATATATCTTTTTACCAATCTTAGCATATAACTCGTAAGCCTTTTTTTCTTCTGAGGATATTTCCATATTTATTTTAGAAACTTCAATCAGCTCACCTGACTTTTTAGCAACATTCTCTGCTCCAACTTCCAAGTACTCAGACAATTTTGATAGACTATCTTTAAAAGGCATTATTACCATCCTTATATCATTGCTTTACTGTATTATATGCAAATACCACCCATAGGTTAAATAACAAATAAAGAATTTCTTATCTGTTATTACTAACCTAGGGTGGCGCTATTAATTAAATATCAAGTAAATTTTTCTTATAAGCTGTATAAAGCTCTCTTAATTTTTTCATGCTGTCATCAAGTTCTATTTGAAGATTTGAAACTTCTTCATAATTTAAGCTTTCTGAAGCTTCTTTTATTCTTGTAAATAAGCTCTTTCTTGCATAGCTGTCTTTCATTATATAATATCTAAGCTCATTTATAGCCATCCAATTGGAAACATCCAAATCTAATGCCTTTTCAATAGAATGAAGCAACTTAAAGCTTCTTATTTCATCACTGTAGTTTGCAATGATTCTATTGTTTATTTCAGTTAGCCATCTCTTAGTTGTAGCTAATCTAAAACCGTTTATGAGTCTTTCTTCAAATACATCACCATCTTTGAATATCTCTAGCTTTTCAGGATATTTATCAAAAGCAGTAAGATTTTCAT